>CAMYMX010000425.1 GCA_947259605.1 uncultured Polyangiaceae bacterium
ACGAGGGGCCGGTGATTTGGGTAAGCGCGGCCATTCATGGGGACGAGCTAAACGGCGTCCCGATCATTCGCCATCTGCTCGATGCGGTCGATCCGCGTCGCCTTTCGGGTACTGTGCTGGCCGTGCCGGTGGTCAATGTGCAGGGCCTGATTCAGCAGTCGCGATACCTTCCGGATCGGCGCGACCTCAATCGCTGTTTCCCGGGCTCGAAGCGGGGGTCTTCCGCTGCCCAACTGGCGCATCTTTTCATGACCGAAATCGTAGCGCGCTGCGAGCTCGGGCTGGACCTTCACACGGGCTCGGGCGGCCGAACGAACCTGCCACAACTGCGTTGCGACTTGGATGAACCGGGAACTGTTCGCCTCGCGCACGAATTCGGCGCGCCCGTGCTCTTGCATTCGCGCTTGCGTGATGGCTCCCTTCGGGCCGCCGCCCGCGAGATCGATAAGGTCGTTTTGGTCTACGAGGCCGGCGAGGCCAACCGTTTCAATAACCAGGCCATTGAATTGGGGGTGGAGGGTACGCTTCGCGTGATGAGGTCGATTGGAATGATCGAAGACGTTGTCGGGCCTCCGAAGATAGAGCCCCGCATCTCTCGGGCGAGCTCTTGGGTGCGAGCCCGTCGGACGGGGTTTTGCGAAATGACGGTTCGCCTGGGGACCGAAGTAGCTCAGGGGAAAAGCGTCGCGGTCATCTTCGATGCGCTCGGCCGGGATCGATCGCCAGTGAAGGCAAAGCACCATGGGATCGTCATTGGACACGTGACGTCCCCGCTCGTCCATCGCGGTGACGCCATCGCGCACATCGCGGAGCTCCCGGAGACCGTCGGAAGTGAGTGAGGGTAGATGAAAAAGTCGACAAGGAACATATTGATTGCGGTCTTTGGGCTCTTGGGGGTCGTCGTCGTTGGCGTTGCCCTCGTGCCACTGCTGTTCCGAGATCAGATCGTCGAGCGGCTGCGAAGCGAGCTCAACGATCGAGTTGACGCGACGGTGACTTTTTCCGATGTCGATGTCTCGTTGCTGTCGACGTTCCCAACGCTCACCGCGGAGGTTTCGGAGATCGCGATCACCGGCAAAGGCGACTTCGCGGAGGTCACGCTCCTGAAGGCCAACTCGATCGGCGCAGGCATCGACCTGATCGGGCTCGTCCTGAGGCGTGAAATCACGATCGAATCGATCGAGGTCGACACGCCCGAGGTGCACCTGATTGTCCGCCCCGATGGGAAAGCAAACTACGACGTCGTTCCGGAGCAAGCAGACGGCGCGGAAGCGCCCGACGGGGCCATCGCCTTCGAGATTAAGAGACTCCGCATCGACGATGGGGCGTTCACCTATGTCACCCCAAGCGTTCGCGTTGTGGTGGCGGGGCTCGAACACGACGGCCGCGTCAAGATTTCCGGTGCCGTTCAGGAGCTTTCCTTGAAGACCACGGTCGATGAGCTGACAGCTCGACTCGGAGGGATTCCGTACTTGAAAGAGGCGAAAGCGAGTCTGGACGTGGACGCCATCGTCGACACCGACAAAAAGCTTTTGACGCTTCACGCGCTCGACGTCGCCGTGCAACAGCTTGCCCTCGAAGGGACTGGGGAGATCGGCTGGGCGGGCGATGGAACGGCGCTCGACTTGAAGCTGGCTTCCAAAAAGGGGCTTCCCATCAAGGCGCTAATCTCCGCAATCCCCAATGCCTACGCTGCGGACTTCAAGGGACTGACGGCCAGCGGCACGTTCTCGCTCGCGGCGACGATTCAGGGAGAGCTGGGGCCTGGCGACGAGGATATCCCCTCGTTCTCCGCGACGGCCAACATTCAAAATGGAGCGTTCAAGTATCCAGACCTTCCGCTCGGCGTCACCAACCTGGTGCTCGACGCGTCGGTGAAGCACCCCGGAGGCAATCTGGACAGGATGCGAATCGACGTTCCGAAGTACGGGTTCGCAGCAGGGAAGAGCCAAGCGAAGGGGCGCGTCACCGTCACGCGGCCCATCTCGCAGCCAAGGATCGACCTCAGCTTGGACGGACGCTTCGACCTGGAGGAGATCTCCAAAGCGTATCCGATTTCGGATATCGAGAAAATGGAGGGCTTGGTCGAGGCGACGATCGAGCTCGTCGCAAAGGGGGAGCGGATCGAAAAGCTCTCGGGAAATGTCGAGGTGTCGGACCTGAGCTACAGCCCGGCCAACGGTCCTGCGGTCCGTATCCGCAGCGCGCTCATCGTGCTTTCCCCGGAAAGCACCACGATCAAAACGCTCGAAGCGCAGGTCGCAGAGAGTGACGTCAGCGTCAGCGGGGTCTTGTCACCGCTGACCACACTGCTCCTGGACGATCAAAACATCACCGCGAGTGTATGGCTGAAGTCGAAGCGCCTTCGGGTCGAGGACTTTGCGTCGAGTGAGCCATCCGATTCCGAGGCGGGGGAAGCGTTCCTGCTGCCCGACAACATCGACGCGAAACTTCAGTTCGAGGTCGGAACGCTGACCTACGAAGACCTGGTGCTGCGAGACTTCAAGGGCGCCGGCCGTCTGCGGGATCGAAAGCTCTTTCTCGAGGGCGTCCGCGCAGATGCGCTCGGAGGTTCGATGAAGGCGGACGGCACGGTGGAGACGCCCATCGACGCCCCTGCCAGGTTTGACATTCATTACGGAGTCGACCAGGCGCGCTTCGTCGAGGCGTTCGAATCGCTTCCTTCGATGCGAGCCTTTGTACCCATTGCCCAGTTCCTCGACGGCCGGTTCTCGACGGAGCTCGATGCGAGCGGAACCTTGGGCGAAGACCTGTCGCCTCAGCTCAAGTCGATCGGGGCAAGTGGGATCGCGGCAGCGGTTCAAAGCAAGCTCAACAGCCAGTTCAAACCGTTGGCCGCGCTCAGCGAAGCGATACCCGTCATTCGGAAGCCTTTGGAGATCGATAGCGTTCGCGCGCGTTTCAAGATTGAAGATGGCGCCGTGCGAGTGACCCCCTTCACCATCAAGGCGAAGGGGGTGTCGATGTTGGTCGGCGGAACACATGGGTTGGACCAGGAGATGAGCTATCAGGTGTCCACCGAAGTCCCGTTGGACAAGCTGACCTCGGCGCTTTCCAAGCAAGTTCAAGTGCTGAAGCTGGACCTGTCGAAGGCGAATATGGTTGGCGTACGCGCGAATCTGACGGGTTCGATCACATCGCCACGGGTTTCGGTGGACGTCGACGCCAAGGGGCTTCGTGGAGCGGTCGCCGATGCCGCTTCGGCGGAGCTTGCCGCGCAGAAAGCGCGCGCGTTGAAAGAAGTGACGGAGCAAACGAAGCGACTGATCGCAGAAGCGGAGAAGCGCGCGGCGCAGATCCGAGCGGAAGCCGCCAAGACTGCCGAGCGAGCGCGGAAAGAAGGGTATGCGCGGGCCGACCAGCTCGAGCAGAAGAGCGCGAAAAACCCGATCGCAGCCATTGCAGCCAAAGAGAGCGCGAAGCGACTTCGGGCCGAGACCGACAAGCGCGCCAAGCAACTCGTGAGCGAGGCAGACAAGCGCGCGACCCAAGCGGTGGATGAGGCGCGCAAACGAGAAGCTCAACTGCTGTCAGAGGCCGAGAAGCGGAGCGACCAAACGACCAAGTCGATCGAAGTGCAGACCGACAAGGTGAGGTGAGCGAGGCGTCAGGGCCTTCGCTTCTTCTTTTTCCGTTTGGGGACGTGCTCGCGGAATAGATACGAGCGACCTGAGTCGACCAGGAAGCGCTTCCGAATCGCTTCCCGTCCGAGCAGCATCCGAAAACCCATCGCGTCGCGAGTCGTGAGTGTCAGGTCGATCGGCCAGCGTTCGCCACCAAGCTCGATGAGCGTGCGAATGATGGGACGGTACTCTCGGTGGCCGCTCGAGCTCTTTACGTGGCGGTGTTCGTGAAGCGCTG
>CAMYMX010000426.1 GCA_947259605.1 uncultured Polyangiaceae bacterium
TGTTGTTGAGCTTGTGTTCCTCGGCCGACCTTGCCTCCGCCGACGACGGCGCGGTTGCCTTGCTGCCATTCCAGGGCGCGCAGGCGGCCAAGGTCCGTCAGAACGTGCAAAAGGGTTTGGCTGCGGCCGACGTCGAACTCGTTCCACTGAAGCGAGTCACAGCCGTCGTGAAGAACACGAAGGGCTACACAAAGCAGGCGGCGAAACTCGACGCCAGCACGCTGGTGAGAACGCGCGTACGGCGGGTCGAAGGCCGTTGGGTGGGAGACACCGACGTGCGAAACGCCAATGGGCAGCGGGTCGAGAAGTTCCGAAACACCTCGTCGAGCTTGACACGGCTTTCCAATCGCATCGTCGCTGGGCTGATGAAATCCGGACGGATGCCGCTTGCAGGGGCTGCGGGGGCCGCTGCTGCAGCTCCGAGGGCGGAACCCGAAGCGCCACCAGCACCGACCCAGCCCAGGCTCGTCGTCAGGCCCTTCACCGGCGCGCAGGCCGCGAAGATTCGGGGCGCTACGGTCCGCGGGCTTCGGTCGGAACCGGTGGAAATGTTTCCCAACAAGCAGTTCGCCGCGAAAGCAAAGAGCATGGGGGTGAATCTCAAGTCGGACGGCGGGCACGTCGCTCCGGCTTCGGCTCTTGCGGTCAGCGGTCTGATCGACGGGGACGTGCTTTACGAGGACCGTGTTTGGTCGGCCTACGTCCGATTGATCGACGGCGACAGCGCCAAGGTCATCAGTCAGCACTACTACGATGCCAGCACCTCGGCGGCCCTGGCGAAGTCCGTCCAAGCGAATATCGGGCCCGACTTTCGCAAGGACATCGGAAAGCTCGGTGTGGCCGTTCCCGGTGCTGCGGTGGCCGTTCCCGGTGCTGCGGTGGCCGTTCCCGGTGCTGCGGTGGCCGTTCCCGGTGCTGCGGTGGCCGCGCCCGTCGCTGCGGCGACTCCAACCCGCAGCGAGTCGACCTCATCGGAAAAGAAAGAGAAGGACGAGCCCAAGCCAAAGGCCAAGAAGAAGCGACCCAAAAAGGATCGTCCGGCTGCGGTCGACATCGAGCTGGATTTCCGCGTTGTCCATCGAACGTTCGGCTACAATGACGTCCTGCCCGACGATCCTCGCGGCGACTTGCGCGATTACAAGCTCACTGCCGGGCCCGGCGTCGGCATCAAGTTTCAGTACTACCCCGGCGCCCATTTCACAGCCGGAGTCGGAGCACAGTTCGGGATCGACTTCGAGTGGGAGCGATTGTTCAAAATCGATTCGACGCGAGTCGTCGACGCGGCGACGGGCGAGGAGCAGAGCTTTCCCACCGAGTCTCAGCAGTTCCTCATCGGCCTTCGTTGGCGCTACCCGAAGGGACGCTGGGAGCCCTCGGTCGTCCTCGGCTACGGCGTGCACCGCTTTAGCTTCGGCTTGTCGGGCCCACCGGTGCCGAACCAAGACAACACCGCGGGCGTCCCAAGCGTGAAGTACGAGTTTGTCCGACTGGGCGGAGGCTTTCGGGTTGAGATTGGAAAGCACAAACTCTTCGTCCTTGCCGCGAGCATTGCGTTCCGCGGCACCTTCTCGGTCGGACCGATTGGCACGAGTCTCTGGTTCCCCGAGGCCAAGGCAAACGGGATGGATGCCCTGTTGATGATGGGCTTCCGCCTTGGGAAGGGCTTCGAAATCCGGCTCAGCGGCGATTATCGCCGCTACGGCTTCGACCTGAACCCCGTGCCGGGCGAGGCGCCCTATGTGGCCGGAGGCGCGCTCGACCAGTACTGGGGCGGCGCGCTGGGCGTGGCTTGGCGTCGCTAGGCAGGGCCGGGCGCACGAAGTACCGCTAGGCGACGTTGCGCGGTAGACTAGACAAATGATTCGCGCATTGGCTTTCTGCGCCGCCGCGATGCTGGCCCTCGGTTGTCAGAGCGGAGAAGAACCGGTTCGCGGCGCGCGCCAGACGGTCATGCGACAGCCGAGGTCTTCGAGGCCGCCGGAGCCTCCGCAAGGGCCGCGCGAATGGCCCTCGCCGGCCGAAGCCCGACCGATGTTCGTCCGGCCGGTGACGAACGATACGGTGGAGCGCGACCTGGGAGCCGAGCTCAAGGCGGCGGTGGGTTTGCCCATCGATTGCGTCGGAGATTTCACGTCGAGCAGCGCCACGACGATTCGTATCAGCGTCAGTGCGATCGTTCGCCCGACCGGTATGTGCATCGAGCCTCGGGCGTACGGATCTGGCCTATCCTCGGCGGCTCTTCGATGCGTCGAACGGCGCGTCGGCACCGTGGTGTTGAAACCCCTCGAGGATACGACCCGGTCGAAGGCAGCGTCCGGAGTCATCGAGATCAACTATGAGCCCCCGGTCGTCGTCGAGTCCGATCCAGGCACGCCGGAGCCAGAGCTCAAGAACGTCGTAGATTCCATGGCCAAGAGACCATGGATCCCGCTCATCGACCAAGGTGGTCGTGGAGTACGGATCGAGGATCCATTTCGCGGTTGGCTCCAGGGCGGCGACGTCAAGCATCCCGACGGCCCGAAGATGAAGAAAGTCAGCGGCCCGAAGCCACGCGCCATCGACGGATACGAAGTCGATGAAAACGCTCAAGAGTGGCGATGACGCCGCCTATCCCGGACGCTGCCGCTTCGCGAACCACTGCCGGTAGCTCTGCATCCGCGATTGCTGCCCCTGCGACGCGCGTCGTCTGCACGTGGCCCGTTCGTCGGAGCCCTCCGGCGCCCCCCAGCGGATCTCCACGCAATCGTTTGGATTGTAGGCCAGCTCCATCGCCTTTTTGCGAGCGACGAGATCTGCGAGCGTGAGCCTCCACGCAGTTCCATCCGAGCGGCGGTACTCGAACGACCGCTTCTCGAGCTCGGTATGAAGCGCCGCGCGAACCTGCTCCACCGCCGTGTCGCGATCAGCGCCGAGAATTCCGAACCGCTCTGGATGGGCCGCCACGCTGTCAACGAATGACACCACCGCGTCGATGCTGATCAGCAAGCGCATGTCGCGTGACGGCGTGGAGTAGTCCTCCCAGGGGCCGGTGGTCAGGAACAGCGCAGCGCCGTGCGGCATGTCGATCGGGGCGTAGTTCTCGACCTTCATGAAGTCTTCGCCGTTTTGGACGGAGCTCAGGCGTCGCAGGACCGATTCTTCGAGTGCGTCGACCAGGCTGGTCTGCATGCGCACCGGGTCGAGGGCGCGCGGGTTGATCATGCCCTCCATCGCAGCGTAGAAGTCGTCTGCACTGCCTTTGTATTGCGCATCGGACCAGGCGCGGATTCCGCCGGCTTTGCGCAGTTGATCGTTCGTGGCGATTCGCCAGGGCTGCGGAGAAGGTGCAGCGTCAGTGCCAGCGTCAGTGTCAGCGTCAGGTACGAGACCTGGTGCTTGGCGAACCGGTCGCCAGCCCTTGAACCCGGCGCCGACGAGCTCGGTGTTGGGGGTGAATAGGAAGGAGCCGCGCCAGAAGCGCCGGCGGCCGACCGTGCCGTCCGGTTGAGCGTCGGCACCGATCAGGACCCCGTAATCGCTGACACCCTGCGGCTTCCAACGCGCCACGACCAGGACGTGGCCGTACGGGTCGGCGAACACGGTGCCCGGCCGCATCGCTCGCCGGCTCAGCCGCAGCGGGTAGAGATCGGTTTCGTCGTCGCTGGGTAGCGTGCGCGGGCTCGACGAATGGACCGTGCCTGCCATTCGGCGCACGAACCTCCGAAACGCGCCAACGTCATCGGTGTCCGGAACAAAGTCCAAGTTGCTGAACACCGTGGGCTCACAAACCGGCGGCGTGTCTTTTCGGCCTCGCGTGCAGGCGCGATAGACGAAGGGGAGCTGAAGCTTCCACGCGAAGTAGGCACGCAAGAAGTAGGGCAGGTCCGCGCAGTCGGGCT
>CAMYMX010000427.1 GCA_947259605.1 uncultured Polyangiaceae bacterium
ATGAATGCGTTCCACAGCCCTTCGTCGCCGTACATGAGCTTCTTGGCTTCGTAGTAGTTCTTGGAGCCTCCGCCTTCAATCGCGTACGACGCCAGTGTGAAGGGTGCGCCGGCGAAACCGATGAGCGGCACCTCGAGCTCCTTCCGCGTGGCCCGGATTGCATCCATCACGTACGAGAGCGAGCCGGCTGCATCGATTCGCTCCGGAATGCCGTCAACCTGCGCAGCGGTGCGAATCGGATTCATGATCTTGGGGCCGTGGTCGTCGGTGAACTCGAAACCAATTCGCAGTGGTTCCAAAATCAACAGGATGTCGGCGAAGATGATCCCGGCATCGACGCCGAGCTGATCGACGGCCCGTACCGTCACCTCGCAGGCGAGGTCCGGCGATTTGCAAAGCTCGATGAAGCTAACTTTCTCGCGCAGCGCTCGATACTCGGGCTGATAGCGCCCGGCCTGCCGCATGATCCAAACCGGCGTATACGGAGTCGGCTCCCGCCGACAGGCCTGTAAAAACACACTCATCGCCGAGGTGTAGCGCAAAACCCGGAAAAGGGGACAGTCCCCTTTTCAAACGGGTTAAGGGCTTGAGAAAAAGGGGACTGTCCCCTTTTTCTTCACATTGCTATGGGTGGGTCGGTGCGAACGTTCTTGACGACGGCGCGCACCTCGGAGACTAGAAAAATCGAGCCTGCGACGACGACCAGTCCGTCTGGGCCGGCGGCTCGTTTGGCGCGGGCGACGGCGTCTCGGACGCTCCGACTCACGGAGCCCTTGCGAATCTTGGCGAAGCGATCGGGAGAATCGGAGCGATAGACCCCAGCGCTCGCATAGACGCGTCGCTCTACCCGACCGTCGAAGGCAGCGAGCATCCGTCGATGGTCTTTGTCGCGCATCGCCCCGAACAGAAGCACCACGCGGCCGGAGACCTCGAGCTCGTCGAGATATTGCGCGAGGGTCTCGCAGCCGGCCGCGTTGTGGGCTGCATCGAAGAGGAACGAGGGATGCCCACGGTGCCATTCGAGGCGACCGGGCCACTTGGCGCGTTTGAGGCCCCCGCGAATGTCGGCATCGGACACATCGAAACCGCGGTCACGGAGCTCGATCAACGCGGCAAGGGCACAAGCCGCGTTGTCGCCTTGATACTTCCCGCGAAGCCCGAGTCGCAGGCCCGCCCAGCTCTGCTCGCCTACGCGCACGGAAAGTGAGTGACGGTCCCAGGCGCTCTCGAAGTCCCGGTCGATCCAACGAAGCGGCGCTCCCACCGCTTGTGCCCGGGCCGTGATGGCGCGTCTCACCGCTCTGCCTCGTGCGCCCACCACGCAAGGGACATCCGGTTTCAGGACGCCCGCCTTTTCGCGCGCAATCTTTGGAAGCGTGTCGCCGAGAATCCGCTGGTGCTCGAAGCTGATGTTCGTGATGACCGAAACCTCCGGCGTCACGATGTTGGTCGAGTCGAGGCGACCTCCGAGCCCAACCTCCAAAACGACGATGTCGCAGTGCGCATCGCGAAACGCTTCAAACGCCAGAATGGTCGTGTATTCGAAGAAAGTGAGCGGGGGAAGGCCGGTGTCGTCTCGAAGCGCCTCGATGCGGTTGGCGGCTTCGCGCTCCGAAATCGGGCGGCCCGAAATGCGCACACGCTCGACGTATCGCTGCAAGTGCGGCGAAGCGAATTGCCCCGTGCGATAGCCCGCAGCCCGCAGGACCGACTCGACCATCGTCGCGACGCTGCCCTTCCCGTTCGTCCCGGCCACGTGAACATACGCCACTTCGCGTTCGGGATGCCCCCGCCGATCCGCAGCTTCTGCCATTCGCTCCAGCCCGAGCTTGATGCCACGCGACTCCAGGCCGTAAAGCCAACGCAGCGCTTCGCGGTACCGAGTCACCCTGCGAGATACTCGACCATGCGCGCAACCGTGCTTCGCATCTCCTGGCGCGTGGAGATCATGTCGATCATGCCGTGCTCGAGAAGAAACTCGGCGCGCTGAAATCCGTCCGGAAGCTTCTGGCGTATAGTGTCCTCGATGACGCGCGGGCCCGCAAAGCCGATCAAGGCGCCGGGTTCTGCGATGTTGACGTCGCCTTGAAGTGCAAAGCTCGCCGCGACGCCGCCCGTCGTCGGATTGAGCAGAATGCTGATGAAGGGTGCGCCGGCCGCACGGAGCTTGCCGCGAGCAGCGACGGTCTTGGCCATCTGCATCAGTGAGAGCGAACCTTCCTGCATACGCGCTCCACCGGAACAAGAGAGCAGAACGACGGGCTGCCGGTGCTCTGCGCCGCGCTCCATCATCCGGGTGATGATTTCACCGACGACCGAGCCCATCGAGCCCCCCATGAAACGGAACACAAACACGCCGAGCTGCACCGCACGGCCGTCGATCCGGGCGGTGCCGGCAAGAATCGCGTCGTTCACGCCGGTAGACTCGCGCGCCAGCTCGACGCGGTCCGGGTATGCCTTCGAATCGACGAAGCGAAGCGGATCTTCGGAGACCAGCCCAGTGTCGAGCGCCATCCAAGTGCCCTCGTCTGCCAAGAACTCGATCCAGCGCTCCGCGCTCAGATGGAAGTGAAATCCGCAAGCAGGGCAGACCTCGAGGTTGCGTTCGAAGTCTTCTTTCTTGACGGCATCGCCGCAGGCATCGCATTTTCGAAAGAGCCCTTCGCCGAGGGTTTTCTTCTCCGAGGCGTCCACTCCCGCCTTGGTTTTTGCGAACTCGACCACGGCCTGGGGCTAGCATGAACGACACGGGCGAGCGACCCTGGCGGACGCGCCCAAGGAGGTCAGCGAGCGGCTCGCGCGACGATGGCCGAGAGATGACGGCCCGTTTTTCCGCCGTCCCGCCGGTGCGAAAAAAACTGCGCAGCGTCCGTCCATGTACACCCACCCACATCGTCGATGGCTTTGTCGGAAACACCGGCGTCTCGGAGTTGGAATCGAATCAGCGCAGCGAGGTCGCCGTGCGGCTTCGCGCCGTCGCGTCGAACGACCGCCCGGCCGCTCGCGGCCCGTTCCATCTCGCGAGCGACGTCTTCACCGATCTCGAACGCATCGACCCGGATGTGAGGACCGATCGCGACGATGATCTCGGCGACGTCGTGTGAAAGGCCGTCGATGGTGCGCGGTACGACCCCCGCAACCGCGCCACGCCATCCAGCGTGCGCAGCGGCAACGTGCCCGCTCGGTGGATGCGCGATCAGCACCGGCACGCAGTCGGCCGTTCGCGCGGCGATGCCGACGCCTTCGATTCGCGTGATCAGCGCATCCCCTTCTTCATCGGCGATCGAGTCCGCGAGGTCGGCGCCCGAGACCGTTCGCACCTTGGTCCCATGCACTTGGCGCTGCTCGAACAAGCGATCGATACCAAGCCCGAGGCTATTGGCGAAACGGCCTTTGTTCTCGTGAACTGCCACCTCATCGTCACCCAAGTGGAAGCCCAGGTTGAGGCTGTCGTAGGGTGCGGCGCTCACGCCACCCAAGCGCGTGGAAAACGCGTGGCGGAATCCGTGCTGAACCAGAAGGGTGGAATGCAAAGCGCACACCGTGGGATGTTTAGCACGCCCAACTCTGGTCAGCGCGCGGTGAGGCTGCGTTCGACTAGGACGATTCTTCGCGAGGTCCACCAATCGCGCTGTCAGGCCTCCGATGTTTTTTGCTTCGCCGAGTCCAGCACGCCCTACTCGATACAACGCTGGGCGGCGAGGATTCGCTGGACTTCGCCCTGCGGCATTTCGGGCTCTAGGGCAGAGCGCTTGACAGGCGGCGGCTCTTGACTACTTTCCGCCCCCTGCATTCCTGCGGAAGTGGCGGAACTGGCAGACGCGCTAGACTAAGGATCTAGTGAGGTAACACTCGTGGAGGTTCGAGTCCTC
>CAMYMX010000428.1 GCA_947259605.1 uncultured Polyangiaceae bacterium
CGCCGCGGTTTCATGCTCCGAGAACTAGATGAGGGGCGCAGGCGGTGCGTAGTCCGCCTCCTTCATCGTCGCTTCCATGTCCTTGAAATGGGTTTCGTTGTTCTCATCCGCATAGATGCAGACGTATTTCAAAGTGGGTTGGTCAGCCATGATCGCTCCGCTTTCCGCTAGGGCTTGTTCCAGGATTGGGGTGGTAACGCAGATTCAGATCCAAGTCCGGCCATCTCACGCCAGGCTTGACTGACCGTATATACATATTATATTTTATGTATGTATACATTGCCAGATATATTTCTCGCTCTCGACCAGTGGGTCGCACGCGAGAACGTGCGGGGTCGCACGGAAGGGACGCCTACGCACAAGAAGTGCAAGATTCGCGTGCTTGGGCAGGCAGCTCTCTTCATTGCGGAGCTCGGCCTGACGCTGACTGCCACACAAGACCTGGATGCGTATGCGGATTACGACTGGGCGGTCCAGCAAGAGCTGGAGCGACTGCTCGCGAAAGAGGGTATGATTCTCGATCCGCACGGGCACGAGATTTGGATGCCGCGGGAGACGCAATACGCCCCGGTCTACGAGGGCACCTATGTCGACGCGTTTGTGGCCGACCCTGATGCGGTCTTGATTTCGAAGGCCTGCAAGGCGCGTGACAAGAACAAGGCCCTCATCATCGAATACCTGGCGAAGGGGGCGAGCGAGCGTTTTTTCGAGCTGGCGGCGAAGTATGCCGTCGACCTCGGGGAGTTCGTATGACCCGCACACGGAACGAGCTCCAAGCCGCGGCCCGCAAGCGGCATCAAGCCTTACGCCGAAAGCAGCGCGATCCCCGCTTCAAGAAGGTGGTGGGCAGGTTTGTCGCCGCCGATCTGCTCACGACCAACCTCGATGGCATCCGGCCACACGACAAACCCGTGCCGCTCGACGATGCCTTGTGGGCTGGCACCGTGGAGCCTCGAATCATGGAGCTCTTGCCTGCAGTGCTCGTGAAGAAGCCGGGCCTCCTACGCTTGCCCAAGGATCTCCCTGAGGATGTGGCGGCGGTCATGCACGCGATCCGCCACGGCAAGGCCGCGCCTGGATTTCGTGGTGTCCCGCCCGAGCGGTACTTGCCCTGGGTCACCGAAGTCGGTCGAAAGGGCAAGTCTCCCTCTGTGCTGAAGAGCTTCCGCTTCAAGCACGAGGACGTCTTGCGCCTTTCGAGGCTCCGCAGGAACCTCCCCGCACGGTCGGATACCGAAGTGATCCGCATGGCGCTGGAGCTACTCGAAAGCTCCTCTAGCCCGGCTAGCGTCGCCTGAGTCGCCTCAAGAGCCGACCCAGCAGCGTCGGCGAAAGCTGTGATCGGCGTAGGCATCGTGGTTCCCTTAGCGGAGCGGATCGAGCTCCTTGCGCGCTTCTTCCTCGACGCCTTCTGCCGGGTTGAAAGGACGGAGTGCCCATGCTTCCCTCCGGCCTGCGGCATGCGCGAAACGGTTGAACAGTGGCTGAGGCTAGCAGGGTTGAAAGAGTCGGCGATCGAAGCGTCGACTACGCTTGTTCTGCTATGCGCCGTGTTGGCGCTGGCTTGGGTTGTCGATTTCGTAGTCCGCAAGATCCTGCTCCGCTTCGCAGCGGCGCTTGCCAAGCGCACTCGATCCAAGTGGGACGACAAGCTTCTTGAACACCGCGCGTTTCACAGGGGCGCGCACGTCGCTGGGGCGTTGGTCGTCTACGCCTTAGCGCCCGCGGTTTTCGCAAATTGGCCCTCGCTCATCGCGATTTTCCGCAACGTGCTCAAGGCGTATGTGGTGCTCGTGACGTTGTTGGCAATCACAGGAGCGCTTCGAGCGTTTTTGGACGTCTATCAAGCCAACCATCCTGAAAGCCGAGTCCCGATGCGCGTGTTGGTCCAAGCGACGACCATCGCGATGTGGTTTATCGGTTTGATCATCATCATCGCGCTTCTCATCGATCAATCGCCGACTGTCTTGCTAGGCGGACTTGGGGCGATGACCGCGGTACTGGCGATCGTCTACAAGGACTCGCTGCTCGGTTTCGTCGCCGGCATTCAAATCGCATCGAATGATTTGCTTCGCAAGGGAGATTGGATCGAGATGCCCGACTACAACGCCGACGGCGACGTGACCCAGATAGGGCTAACGACCATCAAGGTGCAGAACTGGGACAAGACGATCACGTCGATCCCGTCCTATGCGATCATTACCGATAGCTTCAAGAATTGGCGCGGGATGAGCGAATCCGGAGGGCGGCGCATCAAACGCGCGATCCAAATCGACATGAACAGTGTTGAGTTCTGCACGCAGGACATGATCGATCGGTTTCGCAGGATCGACGACCTGAAAGATTACATCGACGAAAAAGAAAAGGATCTTCACGATTGGAACGCGAAACGGAAGATCAACGACAGCGTGCTCGTCAACGGCCGGCGCATGACGAACCTCGGGACGTTCCGAGCTTACCTAGTCTCGTATCTTCGAAACCATCCGATGATCAACCAAGACATGACTTTTCTAGTGCGCCAGCTGCCACCGGCCGCTGACGGTTTGCCGATCGAGATCTATGTGTTCAGCGGGGACAAACGCTGGGCGGCGTACGAGGACATCCAATCGGACATCTTCGATCACATCTTGGCGGTGATCCCGGAGTTTGACCTACGGGTGTATCAACATCCGAGCGGGAAGGACGTCCAGGAAATTGCTTCCCTCGGACAAGGGCTCGGTGCAGCCCGCCAGAATCGGGGGGGTTAGGCCCGTGCCCGTTCAGGGGAGAAACGCTTGCAAGCCGGGATAGAAGTCCTGCTTCTTCACGAGCTCTGGAGCCGGCGTGTACCAGATCGCCGAAGACTAGGCGCGTTCCTGGATGGTCGCGGGGACATCCGATGGCGGCTCAATAGCTAAAGCCTTGGCATCGAAGGTCGTCCAGCGCGGCGTCGGGATTTCGAGCACGCGTGCGTAGTACACAGCATGCTGAGACGGATCGAAGTTCGGATCGGTCCAGACCGCCATGAGCTGGCTGTCACCGATGCTGTTGGTGTAGCTGGCGTTCTTGATATCGACCGTGTTGCCTACCGGCGGCAACTTGCCGGTGTTGGCATCTACCTCGCGCCCGTCTGACCAAGCTACGTCGTAGACCTTCTCCCACGGGTGGTCGTCTTTGTACCAGCCCTTGATGATCTGGACGCGATCGAGGTTACCGCTGTCGGGGTCCTTGAGCGCCCAAACTGCAAACGTCGGAGCGTCGCTCGTTTTCTTCCGTAAATCCTGCCCCATGGGCAAGCCGTCTTGATAGGCCTTCTTCACGAAGTCCTTGTCGTTGACCAAATTCTCCGGGAAGTCCCAGCCACCGAAGAAGCGTACCCGAATCAGTGGGCTCGAGGCGCCGACGGTCTCCTTGCGCTTGATGGCATCGAAAATCGCTTCTCTCGTGTTCTCGGGAGCCCAGACACCGGTTGCACCCGGGTGTATCAAAATGAATCGGTGGCTCACCAGCCACAGTTGTGCCCGAATGCATGCGGATCTCCGGTGTCATGTCTGTGTTGCCGTGCATGCCCGTGTAGTTGTTCTCCTCATTATCGGAAAACGCATTGTGTGAATCGGCACCCGAGATGACGCCGTACTTGAAGGGGTTCGCGCCAATCATCTCCTGGAACGCCTGGCCGTCGGTCTGCCCTCGGCGCACGTATCCATTGTTTGTCCTGCTGACAACACCACCTGAGCCAAGCTGGTGAAGAAGCGCTACCGGTTCGGAGCGATGTGCTCCTCGATCCAAGTGGCGATTCGCGGGAGTGGCGCGCGAGCCTGGATGACTTCGTCGATCAGAAATGCCTCGGCGTCATCCGCAGTGGCCCGCAATGCGAAACCATTGAGGCGCAG
>CAMYMX010000429.1 GCA_947259605.1 uncultured Polyangiaceae bacterium
ATGTGCTCGATCGGACTCTCGCCCGTAGCGATCGAGATGTACTTATTAAGTTGAGTCTCGTCGTCGCAAATCACGATCCTCGATCGAGCATTGCTCACGATGTAGGCCATCTGCTCGGGCAGGAGCGTCGTGTAGAGCGGCGCCGGAACCCCCCGGGCCGCATTGATACCGTGCTGGCAGATCACCCAATCGCGCCGATTCGCACCGACGATGGCCACGCACTCCTTGGGCTGGAGACCCAAAGCGATGAGCCCCTTCCCCACCCGTCGCACGCTGTCCCAGTACTGGCCCCAGGTCGAAGTCGCCCAAGTGCCATCCGAGTTGCGGTCGTGAATGGCGGGCTCGTTTCCCCTGGACTTCGCCCAACCTTCGATCCGCGAGAGCATCGTTCCTTGAACCGTCATGTAGCCTCCATGGAGAGGCGGCTACGCTACTCGATCGGACGCTGGGATCCTAGCGGGGATCGCGGACACCAACACCGGCGCTGGCGCTGGCGCTGGCGCTGGCGCTGGCCTGGCGCTGGCACTGGCACCGGCACTGGCGGCGACGCTGACGCTGAAAATTAGCGGAGGAGGAGGGATTCGAACCCCCGGTAGAGTCGCCCCTACAACGGATTTCAAATCCGCCGCCTTCGACCGCTCGGCCACTCCTCCGTGGAGGGGCCGATTTAGCACACCAATGGCCCCCTGGCCCTTTCCATTTGTGCGGATCTCGGCCTATATTTCCCGGTCCCCGGTTCGTAGACGGCCGGCAACTGATGAGGTGACCCTGTGGCTACTGACACGATTTCCAATCGACTCCTGCAACGTGCGAAGAAGACCCCGAACGACCCTGCGTACTACGTGCGCGAAGGCGGTAGCTGGAAGCCGACCAATTGGGGCACGTACTCCGACCAGGTGACGCAGGCCGGCCGCGCGTTGATCGCGCTCGGCTTTGAGCACGGGCAGACGGTCTGCATCCTCGGGTTCAATCGCCCCGAGTGGGCGGTGATGGACATCGCTGCGATGGGTGCCGGCGGCGCCCCTGCAGGGATCTACACCACCTGCTCTCCGGTCGAGGTTCGCTACATCGTCGCGCACGCCGAAGCGCCCATCATCCTCGTCGAGAACGAGGACCAGTGGCGCAAGGTCCTGGCGGAGCGCGGGAACATGCCCCATCTGAAGCACGTCGTCACCATGAAAGGCTGCCCCGCGATCGCCGACGATATGGTGATGACCTGGGAAGAGTTCATGGCCAAAGGCGATGGCGTCGAGACGCGAGCGTATCTGGACCGGGTCGAGAGCCTGAAGCCCGAGGCGCTTGCCACCCTGATCTACACCTCAGGCACGACGGGCCCACCCAAGGGCGTGATGCTGAGCAACGAGAACCTAGCCTGGACATCGAATGTGGCGATCAGCATCACGACCATCAGCGCCAGCGATTGTGCGCTTTCGTATCTGCCGCTTTCGCACATTGCCGAGCAGATGTTCACGCTGCACATCCCGATCACCACGGGGGCCCGTGTGTACTTTGCCGAATCGATCGAAGCGGTGCCCGAAAATCTCAAAGAGGTTCAACCCACCATCTTCTTCGGCGTGCCGCGGATTTGGGAGAAGTTCCATGCCGGTATCTCCGCCAAGCTCAAAGAAGCCACCGGCGTGAAGGCCAAGCTCGTAAAATGGGCGATGAAAGTTGGCTGGGAGGCGAACCAGACGCCCGACGGCAACAAAGGGCTGCAGTATCAGCTCGCCAACAAGCTCATCTACTCGAAGCTCCTGCCGGCGATCGGCATGGGGAACGCCCGCGTTTGCGTCACCGGCGCCGCACCGATTGCGCGCGAGGTGCTCGAGTTCTTCGCGAGCTTGGACCTGGTCGTGCTCGAGGTCTACGGGCAATCAGAGGACAGCGGCCCGACCAGCTTCAACACCCCGACCCGGTATCGCTTCGGCAGCGTAGGTCCGGCGCTTCCGGGCGTGGAAGTCAAGATCGCCGAAGACGACGAGATCATGGTCAAGGGCCCCAATGTCTTTTTGGGTTACTACAAAGACAAGGAAGCCACCGACGCCACGCTCTCCGATGGTTGGTTGCACTCGGGCGACTTGGGCGCCTTCGATAGCGACGGCTTTTTGAACATCACCGGCCGCAAAAAGGACATCATCATCACCGCCGGTGGCAAGAACATCACGCCGAAGAATCTCGAGTCCGGAATCAAGAACCATCCGCTGGTCGATGAAGCCGTCGTGATCGGAGACCGGCGCAAGTACCTGAGCGCGCTCGTCACGATCGACGCCGAAGCGGGTCCGGCCTGGGCCGCGGCCAATGGTGAAGATGCAAGCACGCTTCACAAGAGCGCGAAGCTCAGGGCGAGCATCCAGGCGCACATCGACGAGATGAACAAGGAGTTCGCGCGCGTCGAGCAAATCAAAAAGTTCACCATTCTCAAGCGCAACTTCACGGTCGAAGACGGCGAGCTCACGCCGACCTTGAAGGTGAAGCGCGCCAAGGTGAATGACCACTTCGCCGAAGACATCGAATCGATGTACGACGAAGGCAGCGCACAGCCTCAGGCACGCGCCTGATCGAGCCAGCAGGAGGCAATTGGGTCTCGCGCGGCGTCTAACCGACGACCGTCACAGTGACCTGTCGCCGATGGCCCCGGCGGCGGTGTTCCCACAGGAAAACACCCTGCCAGGTGCCGAGGGCGCAATGGCCCCCGCTGACCGGGATGCCGAGCGAGGTCTGCGTAAGCGCCGCCTTGACGTGCGCCGGCATGTCGTCGGGGCCCTCCATGATGTGGACATAGAGCGAATCGCCGTCGGGGACGAGCCTCGAAAGGAAGGCGTCGAGGTCTCGCTGAACGTCGGGGTCGGCGTTCTCGTTGATGATCAACGACGCACTGGTGTGGTGCACAAAAACGGTGCAGAGGCCTTCAGAAATCCCAGAAGCTGCGACCGCCTCTTGGACCTCTCGCGTGATTTCGCGGGTGCCCCTCCCCCGTGTTTCGACCGTGAACGTATGCGACTTGGCGGTCATGACGGCGATACCCTCATCCACATGGCCGCCTGGTCACCTTGATAGATCAAGATGTCGTCCTGGGTGAAGCGAAACTCGTAGCGGCCAAACACCTGCGTTTCACGCTGACGGATCTTCGTTGCGCGAAGCTCCATCTCCAGCGGCGATCCCATCTTCGCCAGAGAGGCGAATCGGGCGTCGTAGATTCGGCCGCCGTAGCCGATCCAGCCGTCGGCGTGGCGGAGCCCAAGGCAGTAATAAGTGTGCATGAAGCCGAGGATTCCAGTCAAATGCACCATGAGGCCGCCGCTCACGTGCCGCGGATGACGCACCGGGTGGGCGCGCTGATCGCGAGTCAGCGGAAGGTCGGGACGCGTGGACATGCGCGCGCGCACAATCCCAGAATCTTTGTCGACTTCGACGAGCTCGTCGATGCAGATCGCACCTGGGCCGTAGGGGCAATCAGCAACGAATTCAGGGTCCAATGGCATGATCTAGACTCCCTGAGCGTCCGCGTCCCAAATGAGCTTGTGCATCTGCATCTGCACGCGAACGGGCAGCCGGTCCTCGAGGACCCACTTGACCAGGTCCTTAGGGTCGAGCTCTCCCCAGACACAACTGAGTAGAACCGCGTTGACCCGATCGGGGAGGCGATGCTCCGCGATGACCGCTTTTGCCCAGTCGTAGTCGGCGCGGTCCGCAAGGACGAGCTTCACCTCGTCACGTTTGCTGAGCTCGGCGATATTCTCCCATCGATTGCGCTTCGACTCGCCGCTTCCCGGTGCTTTGAGATCCATGATTCGGTGGACGCGGGGATCGACCTCGGAGATGTCGCGCTCGCCGCTGGTTTCGAGCAGGACGGTGCGCCCCGC
>CAMYMX010000430.1 GCA_947259605.1 uncultured Polyangiaceae bacterium
CGTCCTCGGAGATCGTGAAAATCACCGGCACGATCGTGAGAGCGAGGCCCATCGCGGCCACGATGGCGTTCAATCTGAAATGAAACCCAAAGGTCGCCTGGGCCCAGGACGCGAGCACCATGAGCGCGAAGAAGCCGAGCACGACCGATGGGATGCCCGCCAAGAGCTCGATGATCGGTTTGACGACTTCGCGGACGGCTCGCGGTGCATAGAGTGCAACGAACATCGCGCAGCCGATGCCTAGTGGGACGCTCATCAGCATTGCGAGCAAGGTCACCTTCAACGAGCCGATGAAGAGCGGCACCACATTGAACTTCGCTGGCTCGCCCACCGGCTGCCAAATGAACACCGGCTCGTCGTAGCCTCTCCATTCTTTTGAGAAAAAGAGGTCGCGTATCTGCACCTCTTCGGCGAACTCCGCCTCCCAGAACATGGGGACTGCTTCGCGCGCGATGAAAATGAAGATCAGTGCGATCGCCAAGACCGCGGTCAGCGCGAGAACGGCGATCATGCGCTCCGCGACGCGATGCCAAAGCGGCGTGTGAAACGAGCCTGCCAGCGAGGACTTTGCGCCCCGTCGGCGAACAGCGCTGCGCCGCTCGGTCTTTGCGACGCTCGTGTGTTCCCTTGCTTGGAGCACCTGTTCGGTCACTCTGCCGCCGGGGTGGCTTCCTTTGGAAGCGGGTAATAGCCGACCCCTTCGACGATGTTCTGACCATCGTCGGAAAGCACGAAATCCAGGTATTCCCTTGCGATTCCACTGGCCTTGCCTGCGCTGTAGATGTTTAGAAAGCGGGAAAGCGGGTACTTGCCGCTCGTGGCGTTCTCCATCGTGGGCTCGACGGGCGCACCGTCGGCCGGCGCAACCTTCACCGTGCGGACGCCTTCGGCATAAGCGATGCCTCCGTACCCGATGCCGCCCGCATCCTTGCTGACGGCGTTGATGACGGCTGCGGTGCCGGGGAGCGTTTGTGCGGTCGCGGCGAAGTCCTCGCCCTCGAGAACGTGTTCTTTGAAGTACGCGTACGTGCCCGAGCTGTTCTCCCGGCTGTAGAGGACGATGCGCTTGTCTTCTCCGCCGACATCTTTCCAGTTCGTGGTCTGGCCGCGGAAGATACCCTTGAGCTGAGGAATCGTAAGCGAAGCGATTTTGTTGGACGCTGGCACATAGACGGCGAGCGCGTCGAGGGCGACGCGGAACTCCTCGACCTCGGCGTCGCGGCGCTTGGCGAGCTGCTTGCGCTCCTTGTCCTTGATCGGCCGGCTTGCGTTCGCGAGGTCCGCGGTGCCGTTGATCAGGGCGGCCATGCCGGTTCCCGACCCACCGCCCGAAACCTGGATCACCTTGCCCGGGTTGGCCTTCATGAAGGCCTGCGCCCAGTTCTGAGCCAAGATCACCATGGTGTCCGAGCCTTTGATCGTCAGCGTCGAGCTCTGGCGCGTCTGCGCGGTATCCTTCGGCCCTTCACCCTCTTGCCGGCTCTTTCCCGAGGTGCATGAGGACGCAAGGACGGCCGCTGCGAGAACCACAAAAACGAAGTGATTTTGATACGCTTTTCTCAATGTATTCGCTCCAATCGCCCCGACTCTGAGCCCCTTGTGTGACAGCCGTGTGACAGCCGGGCGACGACACGGCGTCACCTCGGGGACACGTTTGGGCCCCAAATTGCGACACAGGAGTGCCACGGACGAATCACGATCTCGACACGAAGGCGCCGCAGTTCTGTCACCAACGCTGCCCAAGCTCTCGTCGATGATGGCCGTAGATCGTTGCATCGTTGCAGGTGACCGCTCGCTCTTTGCGGCGCTTAGACAGTCTCTCGGCCCGAGCGGGCCCGATCTGGAGGCCGCTGACGACGGCGAGAGCGCGATTCGACTGCTCAGCAAGCAGGGCGTTGGAGGTCTCGTCGTCGAAGACCAGTTGACCGACATGCGCGCCACCGAGCTGCTCAAACGAGTTCGGGAGCGGCCCGAGACACGATCGAAGCCCGTGATTCTCGTTTCCGGCCGTCACGACGAGGTGGACCGGGTCTTGGCCTTCGAACTCGGAGCGGATGACTTTGTACCGAAGCCGTACAGCCCGCGGGAGCTGGCTCTGCGCTTGCGCGCGGTCCTTAGGCGCTCGCAAGCCCAGTTGGATGAGCCCATCGATCGATTTCAGATCGACCGGCTCAGCATCGACATTCCGGGGCATGAGGTCACGGTTGACGGGAGGGTCGTCGGGCTGACCGCGCTGGAGTTCAAGCTGCTGATCGACATCGCTAGGCACCGAGGATTGGTTCGCAACCGTGAGGCCTTGCTCGAAGCGGTTTGGCATCACGCTGGGACGCTCGAAACTCGGACGGTCGACACTCACATCAAGCGACTTCGAGAAAAGCTCGGAGAGGTCGGACGCCAGATCGAAACCGTGCGTGGCGTCGGGTACCGAATGAAGTGACCAACTGATGTTTAGTGATTTCGACAAGAAAAAGAAGGATGCCAGCGAGTCGAGAGGCCGCATGGGGCTTTCACTCGCGGTGTCGGCCGTCGTGTACGTCGTTGCTGGCTTGGGCGTAGCCGCGGCGGTGGCGACGGCAAAAGTCGTCGTGGATCGGCAGGAACGAGACGTCGACGTGCAGTTCGCCGCGGCTCCAACGCCGGTCGAGCAAGAGAGACCGAAGCCCAAGCCCAAGCCGATCGAGAAGAAGGAAGCGCCTAAGGAAGTTAAAGCCGAGCCCGGTCAAAAGCGCGGCTTGAGCGCGCCGCAGGAAATTCCGGATGAAGAGCTTCAGGAGGCGAGCGAAGGCCGCCTTGCCGAGGTCGAAGAGATCAACATCGACGAGATGATCGGCGGAGGCGGGAGCAAGGGGAAAAAGAAGCGTGGGCCCCGCCAGAGGCGCGAGACCGTCAGCCGTCCCAAATTCTTGAGCGGCTGCCGCGCGCCCGAGGTTCCGCTCGAGGTGCGCACCAGCGCCGAGACGATTCGTGTGCGGGTGCGCCTCTTGATCATGCCGGACGGCGTGCCCGTGAAAGCCGAAATGGAGGCCTCACACGCGCTCGTTCCCGACGAGTCGATTCTCAAGTGCGCCTTGGCTCAGCGATTCGAGCCCGCGCGCTTACCCGACGGTACCGCGGTCCCGTACCCGTACCGGCGACAGTTCACGTTCAAGCCGTCCAATATTTGAGAGAGAGGTACTAGCCATGGAAATCAACATTCTCGAGATGTGGCACACGATGAATCCGATCGTGAAGAGCGCAGTGGTCGTGCTCACGATTCAGGGCATCTGGGGTGTCACCGTCACCGTCGACCGACTGCTGATGCTATTCATGTCAAAGCGTCGCTCGCGTCAATTTGCCGCCGACGTTTCCGAGCCGATGGAGCGCGGCGACGCCAATGCCGTCATGCAGGTTGCCGAAGACGCAAAGAAGCGCAGCCATCTCGCGCGATTCATTTACGAAGGAATCAAGGTTTTTAAAGAGAACCTTGCGCTTGGCCACAGCCGGGACCGTGCGGCCGAGTTCACGCAGCGCAACCTCGAGCGCACCGGTGAGAATCTCAGCACCAACCTGAACAAGGGCATGAGCGTGCTCGCCACGGCCGGTTCGACCGCACCTTTCGTCGGCTTGCTCGGAACCGTCTTCGGGATTCTCGGGGCCTTCAAAGTCATCGGACAGGACGGTGGCGGGGGCCTGAGCACGATTGGGCCTCTCATCGGTGAAGCGCTCTACGTGACCGGGTACGGCCTCATGGTCGCGATCCCTTCCGTGATGCTCTTCAACTGGTTGAGCGGGCTGATCTCCAAGTACGAAGCGGGCCTTGCCAACGCAGGAAGCGAGCTCGTCGACCAGCTCGAAGCGGGCGCCCTCGGTGGCGACCCCGAGG
>CAMYMX010000431.1 GCA_947259605.1 uncultured Polyangiaceae bacterium
TGGTTGGTCGCGTTCATTTGCAGGATGCTCGATGCACTCTCTTCGGTGCACGATGAAAGGGCTTCGACGCGATCGCTGATCGACTGCAAGGAGATCGCCATCGACTTGATCGCCCGCGCGCTCTCCCCGACGGCCACCATTTGCTCTCCGAGGCCGCTCGAAAGCTCCTTGACGTTTTCGCCGATGACCCCCTCCACCTCTTCGATTTCGCCATGGATCGCGCGAATTTGGGCGTCGACCGCTTCGACCTCAATCGAAGCGGGCAGGCCGGACACGATGATCGAGAATCCGACGAAACCAAGAACGGCGGAGGCCACGCCCGCGATCGACGCTGCGTGCGGCCCAGCCAGCAAGCCCATGGCGACCCCGACCGGGCCGACGACGAACGCGAGCGCAAAGCACATGAAGCCTGGCACTAGATAGCGACTCTTGGCGATTGCCCGAAACATAACCCCCCGTTACCAACGTTCAGAGTATCGAACCCAGGGAGTGACCGGCAAGTTCCCCAGTCCGGCCGACGGCTGGACTAGGGATCGTCCGTTCAGAGGGGATTGGTCAGCAGCTGCATCGCAATTTGAAGCGCAAGTGAGTAATCCCCCTCCATCTTGAGCTTACCGCCTAAGAATAGCTCCTGAGCGGTGAGCTCTCCGCGCTGGACCAGCTCCAAATCCGAAAACTGCAGCTCGGTGGTGAAGCCAGGCTCCACAGGGGGCTCGAGCACGTTGAAGCCCAGGCGAACCGTGATGTCGCCGAGCTCGGGTACCCCACGAAGCGTCACGTGGCAGGTGAGTGGTTGCCCGGCGAGCGCGTCCTCGAATCGCTTGGAAGCCGTCTGAGCGGCCCCGATGGCCACCGCGTCATCTTCGAGGGCCCCGGATTTGGCAACCTCTCCGAGGAGAAGGCTCGCTGCTCGACCCGGAAGCGCCGCGGCGATCTTGATCGGAACTCCCTCGGCCGGCGCGCCGCCCGCGCGGAGTGCTCCTTCCTTCGCCGAGAGCACGACGGGCGGCTCGTCGTCGATCTGGAGGCTCGCGGCGCCGGTGACCCCCCTCACGTCATCCAAGATGCGCTGCGCGCGCTCGTCCCCGCCCGCCGCGCGGCTCTGAAGGACTGTCACCCCCCGGTCGAAGAGCTTCGGAAAGCTCTCGCGAAGGAACTCAATTGCTGAAGTCGTCATGCGGCGCGCAGCATAGCGAACGATCGCATCACCTCAAGCTGGCGAAATCTTCCAGAATCGGCCACCATCTCGATAATGCCGGATCAGGAGCACCGGCCTACTGTATTGATGGTGGGCCAGGGCGAGCCGATGCAGACCGCGTTGGGGGAAGCGCTTCGGCGCCATGGGATTTCCGTCGCGGCGTCTGCAACGGCGGAGCTCGAGCAAGCGGTTCGCGTGTATGCGCCGGACATGGTCGTACTCATCGGCGATGCGGCCATCCGCGGAGGCGAGAACGTCGTGCGACGTATGGCGGAAAACCGGGCAACCGACGTGCTGCCGGTTGCGGTCGTTTCCAACGACGCAGTCCTCAAAGACGAAGCCCGGGATTTTCGATCGGGTGCCGTCGCGGTGGTTTCACGCGGTGCCGGCGCGGACAGCATCGCGCGCCAGCTGGCCGACCTCGCGGACGAAGTTCCACGTCGGCCCGGGTTCGTGGCCGGAGCTTTGGACCAAGGCAATCTCCAGGAGCTGCTCGATTTGGTCTGCGACGAAACCAAGACCGGTATTCTGAGTGTTCGGTCTCCGAATGGCGTGCTCGATGGCATGCCTTTGGTCATCGAGACCGAGCGCAGCTCCGAGCAACAGACGCAGCAAATCCTCGACCACTTACGGGAGGCCGTCGCGAACGACGAGACCCTCGAGTACGAATTCCACGAAACGACCGGCGGACGGCTCTCCACCTTGCCGTCCGCTGCGCCACCGCGGAACGTCGATTTGAAGGCGCTGTATGGCTCGCGGGTCGTCGTCCTCGATTCCAACGAGCTTCGCGCAGAAAAGCTTGCAACCGTTCTCAGCTCGCGTGGCGTTCAGATCGCAGCGGCGGACTTCTCAACCGCGGTGATTCCACGGATTCGGGAGGTCGATCCACAGGTGGTCGTGTTGGACTCTAGCGCCGTCGGCGGGCAAGGCGTCGACTTCGTGCGCGCCATGCGAAAGGACCCTCAGCTGCGTTGGGCCTCGATGCTGGTCGTGCGTTGGGAAGACTTCTGGCCGACCTCCGAATCAGATGCGGAACCCGACCTCCCCCAGCTTGCAAGCCGGCTTCTTCCGATGATCGATCAAGACGCCGAGCAAGCTCGCCGGGCCGAGCGCGAAGTCGATTTCGACACCAGGCTGGAGCTGATTGGGCCGGGGCGTCTGCTCCGCGCGCTCGGCTCGGTTCCAGGTGTCCGCCGAGTTTCGATTAGCGGAAGTCAGCGGAACATCGAAGTCGACATCGCAGACAACTCGATTGTGGGCGCCTACGCCACGCTGGACGAAGGGACGAAGCAGACCTTGCAAGGCATTCCCGCACTCCTGGCTCTGTGGGGCCTGAACGCAGGCCGCGTATCGGTCCGGGAACAAGACCTACCCTCCGTAGCGAACATCATGATGCCAGTGGACGAGGCCCTGGGTGTGGTCTCGCACGAGCTGGGCTTCGCAAACGGTGATGCGCGCGTCGAAGTCAACGCTGCAACGATTCCGCCAGATGTACCCGAAGCCGAAGAGCATGCGACGGAACCTCCGGAGTCTGGAACGCCCTCCTCCTTCGAAGAATCGAAGACGATGGCGCCCGCGCGCTTTGCACATCTACACGCCGCGGTTGGCGGAGCTCCGGCCGGCGAGTTTCCAGACGAAGAAACCCCGACCAACAAGCTCGGGCGGATGCTCGGTCGTGTAGAGACCAAGCAACGTACCGTTCCCCTGCCCATGCCCCGGGGAGTGGAGGAGATGCACGACCACGGCGGGCACGTCGATCATGCACATGCGAGGCCCCGGAAGGCGAAAGCGACCGAATTCGGTTTGGCGCCGGTCTTCGAGATGCTGCCGCAGGAAGTGCTCGAAGAGCAGAAGACGATTCCTGTGCCGCGGAAGCCGACTCCACCGCCGCCGCCGGTCGAAAGCCGAACACCGACCGTCGAGCCCGTCGGCAAGTCTGACTCCATCTTCGAGCCCCAGCTGGCTCGAAAATTGGAGGGCGCGACGATGCTTGCACCCGGGCCGACCTCCCGGGGCATGCCAGCTTCCATCCAAGCTTTGCTCCTCACGGCGTTGATCGCGGGAGTTGGTGCGCTGGGCTGGCAGCTCTGGATGCGCAGCAGCTCGGAGGCACCGGAGTCGGCGGAAGCGACATCGGACGCCGAGAGCAAGACAGGACCCATCACCGGGCCGCTCAACGCAGTCCAGGCCGCCGAGGAAGCCGATCTCGAGGGCGAAGACGTGGCCATGGCGTTCGAGGAAGGCGAGGTCGAGCAGGAGGAGCCCGCCGAGGCGAAGGTCGCCACCGCGAAGGCCGAACCGAAAGCCGCCTCGAAAGCTCCCCTGAAAAGGGCCCAAAACGCCAAGCCCAAGCCCGCAAAGAGCTCGCCCGCAGTCGCATCGGCCAGCGCCAGCGTCCCCACCCAGAATTTGCCGCGCGATCCGGCGAAGGCGTCGGACGTGCTCGTCCATCGCGCAATCCCCATGATTCGGAGCGGTCGGCTTTCTCTCGCCGAAGCCACCCTGGATCGCGCGTGGGAGCTCGATCCCAAGAACCCGCAGGCAATGGCGGGTTACGCGGCTCTCTTCATCGCCAAAAAGGACCCGGGCCGTGCGACCAAATGGGCCAAGAAAGCCGTCCGAAAGCGGCCGCGCCGGGTCGAATAC
This sequence comes from uncultured Polyangiaceae bacterium, assembly GCA_947259605.1. Lineage (GTDB taxonomy): Bacteria > Myxococcota_A > Polyangia > Polyangiales > Houyiibacteriaceae > SG8-38. Next base: position 3,845 of record CAMYMX010000431.1, read on the forward strand.
CACGTGCTCTACGGTG
>CAMYMX010000432.1 GCA_947259605.1 uncultured Polyangiaceae bacterium
CGGCTTGGCGAATCGGTCAGAGCCTGAGTAGCTCCTCCGGGCTCTCGATCCAGTGGCTTGGGCCCGCGGCTTCCAAGGCCTCTCGTGCGAAAGGGCCCCAGCTTACGGCGGCGGTCTCGACCCCCGCCCGTCGGCCGGCCTGGATGTCGTGATCGGAGTCGCCAATGAGGATCGCGTCCGACGGCAACGCATCGAGCGCCGACAGGGCCTTGAGGACCGGTTCGGGGTGCGGCTTGCCTTGGACGACGTCGTCTGCACAGACACGAACGAGAAACTCCGCTTCGAGGCCGAGGAGGCGCAGCCCTCGAGTTGCTCCCCGGCTGAGCTTGCTCGTCACCAAAGCGAGCTTTGCCTCTTTTCGGTGCAGAGTTCGCACGACCTCGATGATGCCCGGGTATGGCTTCGCCATCGCATCGTGATGCTCGAGATTGTATTCACGGTAGGTCTCGAGGAGCGCGTCGAGCTCCTCGTCAGAGCTCGCCATCTCGCTGAGCTGAACGCGAAGCGGCGTGCCAATGCCCGCAAGCCAGTGGGCGTCCGAGCGTTCGGGGCGTCCATGAACGCGGGCCGTGTGATGAAACGACTTCAAAATGAGCTCGATCGAGTCGAGCAGCGTTCCGTCGAGATCGAATAGGTATGTCTTCATGTCAATGACCGATCTGCGCAAGGCTTGCTCACCAAGAGCCCGTCCCCGGCTCTCCCTTGAACGGACCGACGACATCCGGTGTGACCCAGCCTCCGTAGAAGCCTCCGGGTTGGGCCGTGACGCGGTGCTCCCCGACATAGCACTCCAGCTTGCTGGGGTAGAAGCCGAGGTATCCGCGGATCGCAACGAAATCGATAAACGGCTCTTCGTAGCTCCACGCCGCTTGGTTGATCGCATGGCCGTCGACGCCCAACGACCAATACGTGGCCGATCCCTTCCATTCGCAGAGCGAGGCCCCCCGCGCTTGTGACAACATCTCCTTCCGAACGTCCTGCGAAGGAAGGTAGAAGGTGGGCGGGCTCGCGGTTTCGAGAACGCGGACCGCTTGGCTCGACTCTGCGATGACCGTGTCCCCGTACAGCACCCGAACGAGACGCGTATCGGCCTCGAGTCGCGGCGGACGCGGGTAGTCCCAAACCGATTCCTGGCCGGGCCCTGGTCGAATGGCCCAGTCCGGCCGCCCCGAGCCACGATGGCTCCACTGAGCGCGCGCCTGCGCGAGTTCGTCTTCGTTCATCAGACGACAATAGGGCCCTAGCGCGCGTCCGGGAGTGACCTGTCTAGATTGCCAAGGGTTTCTCGAGCACTATATCGAACGTCTGGAGGCGCAATCATGAGGGCAATGATCGTACGAGAGGCCGGCGGGCCGTTCACGCTGGACGAGCGTGACATCCCCGAGCCCGGTCCTGGAGAGATTCGTATCCGGGTCGAAGCCTGTGGCATCTGCCATAGCGACGCGTTCGTGAAGTTCGGACAGTTTCCAGGTCTCGAGCTTCCGCGCGCACCGGGGCACGAGGTAGCGGGCGTCGTGGACGCGCTCGGCGAAGGCGTCGACAACTTTGCGGTCGGCCATCGGGTTGGCGTGGGCTGGCACGGCGGGCACTGCTTCAAGTGCAACCCCTGTCGGCGCGGCGATTTCATCAACTGCGTAAACGCGAAGATCGCTGGCATCAGCTACGACGGCGGCTATCAGGAGTACATGGTGTGTCCGTGGGAGGCCGCCGCGCGGGTGCCCGATGAGCTCAGTCCGGCCGAAGCCGCTCCCCTCCTGTGTGCGGGCATCACGACGTACAACGCGCTCCGCAACAGCGGCGCACGGCCCGGTGACCTCGTTGCGGTTCAAGGCGTTGGTGGGCTTGGTCATCTTGCGATTCAGTTTTCGAATCGAATGGGCTTTCGCACCGTCGCCGTCTCGCGCGGCAAGGACAAAGAACAGCTCGCGCGTGACTTGGGAGCTCACGAATACATCGATTCAAAGTCGGCCGACGAGGTCGCGGAGCTCCAGAGGCTCGGCGGGGCAAACTTGATTCTGGCGACGGCTCCTAACGGAAAGGCCATCGAGGGCATCCTCAATGGCCTTCACGGTCGCGGTAAGCTCATGCTCGTCGCGGCAGCGCCCGATCCGATCTCGGTCAACGCCTTCGCGATGCTGTCTGGAAAACAAATCCATGGCTGGCCGAGCGGCACGGCGGTCGACAGCGAAGACACGATGAGCTTCGCCGCCTTCGCCGGCGTGCGGCCACAGATCGAACACTTCCCGCTGGAAGCCGCCAACGAGGCCTTCGCCAAGGTCATGGAAAACACGATCCGCTTCCGTGCGGTTCTGGACCTGGCTAGCTAGCGCCATGAGGACGCGAGTGTATCGCGGAATGACGACTGGGCCGCCGTTGAACGTCGCGTTCGGGGCGCCCCACGCGCCGACCCACGAGAAGGTAGGCAACGGTGCAAACCACGAGCGCCACGAGTGCGCAAACGCTGCAGCAAAGCAGAACCGGGTCCACCATCCACTGGGTTCGCGCCACCTCTTCGAGCAGGCTCTCACTCACAGCATAGCCTTGATAGATAGAAAGCATGGCGTGCCCTCCCTTCCCGCTACGCGTGTGGTCTTGATTCCAAGGTCCCCACGCACAAGTAATATGTGGCCGCTGCGAAGCGCGCTCCATACGTAATTTTTACCGCTCTATACGTAATTGTTGCCGCTCCATACGTATTTTTGCCGCCCTGTACGTAGATCTTTCGTCTTGCTGCAGAGGGGACGCTGCGCTTTCGATCACGGTAAGACGAAGTCGTAGTCCTCATTGCGGTAGTCGAAGTCACGAGCATCGAGGCCGGGATTCAGCTCGAGCCCCTTGAACTCGTAGCTCTCATAGAGTTTCCCACGGTGGTCCCAGGTCACAGCCTTGATCATCACGTGCGTGCGCTTGCTGAAGAAGAACTCTCCCCGACTCCCGTAGTAATGAGGGACGAACACCCGCTGTCCCGGGCCGATGTCTCGAGGCGAGTCGACCTCATCGTTGTGGTGCAGAATGACGTACATGTCTTGCCCGACTCGCCTGGCGAGCTCCCATAGATTTTCAGAACCCCGCACGGTCATATGGCGTCCACCCGTTTTGTTCTGCATATCGATGCGCCAGGTAGGTTCGCCCAGAACGATGCCGCCATCCGATAGATGGAGCGATGCATCCCCTTTCGCGATTGCCTTGCGAATATTGCGAGCGGCGATTCGAAGCATGCTTTCGAGGCCGAACGACGTGATCGGGTGATGGTTGCCCTCCATTGCGATGCGTCGGAATGGACTCAGGCTGACAGGAATATCGGGGACCGCGCCCTTGTGCGCGCGAACCTTGTTCCTGTTTGCGCCACGGATGTAGATGATCTCTCGCCCGGGGTATGGCTCGACATATTTGACGTACACCTTGAACGGCCGTGAGAACTTGAACTCCATGGTTTGACCCATGAGCTCGTCACCGAACCGCTCCCTCTTCATGAGCGTCCCTCGATAGTCGTAGATATCGGCCAGCGCTTCGGATGACCGGCGAAGCAAAGCTTTGAGCTGATCGACCTCGGAGGCGGGGGCCTGCGCGGACACACGGCCGCCGCACAGCAGGATCAGCGCTAGCAGCGCGGCGGATAGTCCCCTCGTGTGGCGAGGCGAGAGTACCGAGCGGGTTGCGTGCCGGCTGCGGGCTTCCACTACTCGCAAGCTTCTCGCGTTACCTGATGTCGGAAGTCGAACATGCGTTCGAGGTTTCGCCGGGCAAAGCCGCCGCCAAAGGTGCGGCCCAGGATGCCCATCGGCAGCTCGTACTCGATGTCATCGGTCAACACGCATTGATTGTCCCCACGCGGCGTCACGATGTGCTT
>CAMYMX010000433.1 GCA_947259605.1 uncultured Polyangiaceae bacterium
GTTGACCTCGACCACATTCGGGTCGCCACGGGGCGCAACTACCGCGATGCCACGCCGACGGCTGGAACGCTCTATGCGGGCGGCCACGGAGAGCGACTCGACGTTTCGGTGCGCGTCACACGGATAGATGCGGCGCCACCGGCCGAAGGGCAGGAGTCCCAACAGGCGCAGCAATAGAGCCTCTCCGAAGGAGGGCGCGCCACTCTTCGGCACTGTGCGAGCAAGCGCTCGTGCTGTCGTAGAAGTCCCGGAACACTTGCAAGAAGCGCTCGGGCTGGTTCTGGTGCGGGAAGTGCCCCGTGTTGGAAAAAACTTCGAGCCGGCTCTCAGGCATCGCCGCGTGGACTTGGTACGCATGCGCGACGGGGATCACTCCGTCTCGTTCGCCCCAGACCAACAGGGTCGGCATGTCTCTGGCCAAGTAGCAGCGGTCGAGCATGGTGATCGCCTGGCCGCGCCAGTCGATGGCGGCGCGGAGTGTGCGCACGAACGCTCTTCGGCTGGCGGCATTCGGAAGCGCATCGAAGACGCGGGTCAACTGCTCGGCGTCGTGCCCGATTTTCGTTTTTAGGGCCCTCAGGACTTTGAACCCGAGCTGGCCGAGCGGGCGCGCGCCTGGGGCGCCGAGAAGCGGCAAGACGAGATCCGCATTGGGCGCCGCGACGAATCGCAGCATCGGATGCACTTCATGGCTGACCCCGCCGGTGCTGATGAGCACGAGTCGCTCGCAGCGCTCCGGGAACTGGTAGGCGAACTGCATCGCGACACCGCCGCCCAGCGAGTGCCCGACGACGGTCACGCGGTCGATGTCGAGCACGCTCAGGAGGTCGCGCATGGCGTTGGCGTAGGCGCCGATCGAGTAGTCCGCGCGCGGCTTGTCCGACTGCCCGTGGCCAAGCAGGTCGGGCGCGATGACGGTGTGGTTGCGCGCGAGAGCTGGGATCAGTTCGCGCCAACTCTCGGAGCTGTCTCCGATGCCGTGAATCAGCAGAAGTGCAGGCCCCTGTCCGGCGAGCACGAAAGCACGTCGATACCCGTGGATAGTTCGGTATCGAATCCCATCGGAAGCGGTCGCTGGGGCTTCTCGGAGCCGTCCGGGAAAACGAATGACGTTCTTCACGATGTGGCGAGGATATCGTCGCCGGGGGCGCTTGGCACGTTCGCACGACGCCCGCTGGACGATGTTGCCGGGCAGACACGCTCAGGAAACCAAATAGAAATCACACCCAGCTTGTAAACCTGCTACGCCAGATCCCATGAAGATCGCCGTCGACCATCTGACCGAGTATCGCTACGAGCGTCCGGTAGGGTTCGGCGAACATTCACTCTACCTGCGCCCGCGCGAAAGCCAGACCGTCCACGTCGCGTCGTTCTCGCTGGTTTGTTCGCCGGAAGCCAGGGTTCGCTGGATGCGCGATTGTTTCAACAACGTCGTGGCCGTGGCGGGGTTCGGTATCGCCGAGGCGTCCTTGCTGTCCTTCCACTGCCGGATGGCGTTCGACGTGGTCGAAGAGAACCCATTCGATTTCATCCTCGAGCCCCGCGCGCACGAGTTTCCATTCCGCTATGACGAGCGCGAGAAGAGCGCGCTCCGACCTTACCTGGAGCCCGAGGAATCGGAGCGCTGGAAGATCTTGGATTGGGTCCGCGGCACGCTCGGCCTTTCGACACAGAGACGAGACACGATTTCGTTTCTCGCCAACCTGAACCGCGCGATTCATCAAAACATCGCCTACCAGCGTCGAGACGAGGAAGGAATACAGAGCGCGAATGTCACACTCGAGCTTGGCAGCGGGTCTTGCCGGGACATGGCCGAACTGCTGGTGGCGACGAGCCGGCAGCTCGGTCTCGCGGCGCGCTTCGTGAGCGGATATGTGTATGAGCCTCCGCCTGCGGACGGAACCGGGGGGTTCAACCGTGCCGCCGGCTCGATGCATGCCTGGGCCGAGGTGTACCTCCCGGGCGCAGGCTGGCGGGGCTTCGACCCGACCAACGGGATTCTCACCGACCATCGCTTCCTGCCCTCTGCGGTGGCGAACCGTCCGGATTGGGTCAATCCGATCCAGGGGCAGTATCTACACCACGGCCGGGTCGCCTCCGAGATGAGCGTGAGCCTGACAGTCAGCGGCGCCGTGTGACCGCTGGCGTCGAAGCGCTGTCGCAAAAGGTCGAGAAGCTACTCGATGCGCAGGAGCTTTCGCTCACGATGGGAGGGGAGCCCACGTTCATCCCACATAGTCCCGACGCACCGGAATGGAACCAAGAGGCGCTGGGGCCGCAAAAGCTCGTTTACGCCAGGCGACTGGCCTCTCGCTTGCTCGACGAGCTCTACCCCGGTGGGCTGGTCATGCAGGTCTATGGAAAGCAGTACCCGGGGGAACCGCTGCCGCGATGGATCGTGTTGATGCTCCATCGCAACGACGGAGTGCCTTTGTGGAGCCACCCTGAAATCTTCCAGCTCGATGATGTGACCCGTTCGAACCACGCCGACGACGCGCGATCATTCATGGAGGCGCTCGCCGACGACCTAGGCCTTGGCGGTCATTCCATACCGTGTGTCCAAGAGGACACCCTGGAATTCCCACACGGCTGGGCGCTACCGATCGACTGGTCCGAGGACGGCTGGGCATCCGATGACTGGCCGTATTCGGCGACAGACCCGATCGTCGCGGTGCCCGGAAAGAGCCCGCTCGGCCTGCGCCTGCCGCTGGGCGACCTCGAGGAACACCATCTGCGACGAGCGCTCACGGTGCAGGTGCACGACGGTGAGTTGCACATCTTCGTTCCGCCACTCGACCTCGAGGCGTTCGCCCCTCTGATCGAGTCCGTGGAGCGTGTTGCGGTCAGCGAGGGCACCGAGGGGTTGGTGATCTGCGGGTACCGTCCTAGCGAGGCATCGACGGTCACTGCGCTCGGGCTTGCGGCGGACCCTGGCGTGCTCGAAGTGAACCTACCGCCCGCGGGCTCCTGGCGGGAATACGATGATATCCTTCACCGGATCACGCGGGCCGCCGCACAGGAGGGGCTCTGCACGCTGCGCTACCATCTCAATGGCCAGGTTCAGGGGACCGGCGGCGGCGCACACGTGCTCTTCGGAGGCCCAAGCCTCGAGGAGAATCCCTTCTTTCGGCGTCCTGACCTGATCGCCAGCATCATTCGCTATTGGCAACGGCACCCGTCGCTTTCGTATTTTTTTTCGGGTCAGTATGTCGGGCCCGGGTCGCAGGCGCCGCGACCCGACGAGACCTTGGTCGGCAAGCTCTACGAGCTCGAAACGGCCTGCTTGGGGATCGACTCGCTCGACGGGCCTCCGGATCGCATTTTTTTCGACCGCCTGTTTCGCAACCTGATGACCGACAGCGGCGGCAACACGCACCGGGCGGAGATCTGCGTCGACAAGCTGTGGAACTTCGACTCGCCGACGGGCCTGCAGGGTTTGATCGAGCTTCGCGCTTTTGCGACCATGCCCGAGGTCGAGCAGCAGTCGCTCGCGGCGCTGTTCGTTCGAGCGATCCTCGCGATGCTTGCGACCAGGCCATGCACCGAGCCTCTCGTTCGCTGGGACGCCGCGCTCCACGATGCGTACATGCTCCCGACCCTCCTTTTGCAGGACCTCCGAACGATTTGCGCGGACCTGGCGACGGCCGGCCTCGAGTTTGATCCCAGTTGGCTGCAGCCACTCCTCGAGCAGCGCTTCCCCGTGCTTGGACGCTTCGGGCTCGCGGGGGGCGAGGTGCTCGTCCGTCAGGCGCTCGAACCCTGGCCGCTGATGGCCGAAATCGCCGACGGCGGAACCACGTCGCGGGTCGTCGACCGCTCGACCGACCGCATCGAGATTTCCG
>CAMYMX010000434.1 GCA_947259605.1 uncultured Polyangiaceae bacterium
ACCTCGATGCGTTCGTAGCGGCGATTGAGCAGGACTTCTATGTGGATCGCGACAGAGTCAGGCAGTCCATCGAACTGGAAGACTCGTTCAATCTCATTGAACTCAAAATCGCGCTCAAGGTCGATATCTTCGTTCGGCGAACAAGCCCACTGAGTGTGTCCGAGCTGAAGCGCGCCCAGGAAGTTACCACCGAAGCTGGTCATCGGTTCGTGGTCGCCGCACCAGAAGACGTAGTACTTCAGAAGCTAGACTGGTATCGTCGCGGCGGAAGCATTTCGGAGCGTCAGTGGGAAGACCTACTCGGAGTCTTGGAGGTGCAACAGGGGCGGCTCGACATGGACTACTTGCATCAGTGGGCAGCTCAGCTTCAGCTCGAGGAGCTACTAGCAAAGGCTTTGAGTGAGGCCTCAGGTGCTAGTGAGGCTTGAGGCCGTACCAAAGCGCTGTCTGCGCCCCGAGCCACTCGACATAACATCTCGTACCGCGCAATTCGGTTTTCAGAATCAACCTGACGCGCTAGGAGGGTTGGCGGACTATTCCGCATTGTCCGACGCGAGCACCTCGAGGACGAGCTCTGTCAACGCATCTGGGCACGAGTACTGGGCGGCGTGCCCGCATCCGTCGAGGCGATGGAGCTGCGCGTTCGGAAGTGTCTCGACAAGTCGGTCGGCATAGCCCTCGACTGGAAACAACGGATCGGGGGTTCCCCAAAGCATGTCGACCGGGACGCGCAGCTCGGGCAATTGCTCGTCTAAGTAGTGAACCTCTTGGAGATCTATCCATAGCGACTGGAAGCGCGGGTCTCGCATGCGTTCGATCATTTGATCGAGGAGGAAGTCGGGGACGGACGGAGCGTTGATGCCTAGGATCGCGCGGTTCTTGGCGCGCTGTTGCTCGCGTGTCTTTGGGAACAAAACCTCTTCGTCGACTTGTGCCCACGACGCGCCGCCCGAATTCAACAAGAGAAGGCGCTGAACCCGTTCCGGGTGGTCAATCGCGAACCGCATCGCCAAGAATCCCCCAAGCGAGTTCCCGAGCAAGATGAGCTGATCACCCTGGTCCTGAAGCGCGGCGTCGAGCCCGGCCTGGAGGTCATGAAACCCGAGCGGCGGCGTGTCGGGACCGGAAACGCCGTGCCCGGGCAGGTCGAGCGTCACAAGACGATAGTGCTGGGCCAGGGTCGGTGCGACCTGCGACCAGCCACTCGCGCTGTCGCTAAACCCGTGAATCAGAACCAACACATCTCCCTCACCGCCGGAGTAGCGATGCACGCCGCCACGATCGGTCTCGAAGACCTCATGCTCCACTAGAACGGCCTCGAGGTCCCTCTGTTGAGCCCAACGCGTGAGTTGGACGGCGCGCGTCGTTACCCCGAATGCGCCCAAACCGAGAACAAGGAGCACGACGGCCGCCACGATTGCTGCGACTCTCCTGCGCCGTTCATTCATGCACTGGACCATAGTGAGGTCCGGCTCGAAGGTCTACCGACAAGGATCTCAAAGATCCTACCGACGTCACCCGAAACACAGCGAGCATGCCTGGATGAGCGTCGTCCCGTTGTGGGAGATGTGGCAGCGCTAGCCCCACTTCTTTTCGACGAACCAAGCGGCAAGCGCGAAGAGCAGATAGGACGACAGCGCCATCATCGCGAACCCGCTCGACGCGGCCGGGGGAGGCATGACGAAGTTGGTCATCTGAATAGCCAGCATGAGGAATGCGAACCCCCAGATGGCCGCCTTGTTGCGCGCCGCCTTGGCATAAATCGCAACGCCCACGAACAAGACTCCGGCCTCGAGGAGCGTCGCGATTACCGGGCGATTCCATAGACCGAAGCCAACTTTGTGTAGGTCGCCCCAAAGCGGGAGATCGGCGACGTGGACGGAAAGGTCGAGTATCCAATGCGACAGCACGCAGGCCCCCACGGCCAAGCCTCCGCGGCGACCCCACACCAGTGCAGCCAGACCGCCCAACAGCAAGGACCAGGCGACCGAGGCCGCGAGGCTGTGTGTGTAGGGCATGTACTAGAGATCGAGTGGGCTCGCGGCTGTGAACCCCGGCGTGATCCTGACCTTTTCTACCCCCGCCATGACCAGGATCGACCAGAGCACGTCGACGAACTGCACGGCGATGAAGAGTACCCAGAGGGGTACCCCCCCGACGCGCGACGAAGCCCAAAGCTGGGACCGTAGTGGCCGACGAACATCGCGCGGACGCTATCATGTCTTGAGGCGAACAACCCGAACAACCCCACCCGGGTTGACCACTAAGTCGGATTGTCGCGCAACTCGCACGCTGAGTGACCGACAAGGCCCGCCGTCCACCCCGTGACGGGAGCATGGCCGAAACAAAGGCCCTCTCCGCGCGGCTTGCACCGCGACATGACATTTAGGACCGCGCCATTGCGTTGTAAGCCCAATATAGAAATGTCGGGAATACCCGCCCCCCATGGACTCAGGGCTCGTCGTCATGAGTAGGCACGAGATCGAGCGAGCGCAGGCGTAAAGGGGCGTGGATTCGATGGGGTCTGGCTCAGCGGACCCCGTGTACGCTGTTCCAGCGGCACCAGGGGACAACACGGCTCCGGTCCTGAAGCGTTGGGGCGATCGAGCGCCCCTCCGTCGCCGTGTTTTGAAACTTGAGGCTGCCGTGACCTCGACGACGCCAAATCCCCCGATGCCGGGGGCTTTCTCGCATGCGGCTACGAATGGCTGCGGCTTCCGGAGTGGACATTTGAGCGGTTTGGCGTATATGGCGGGCCGCACCGACACGCACCGCGCGAGTCGGTGCATCACCCGCAGATCGACGACGCATACGAGGTAATGAACGAGCGATTTCCTCCATTCGGCACACGAACTGGCACACGGGCCACGGAGAGCGATGGGGAATCAACGAAAATACGAATGGGATTTCGGGTACTTGGGCTGTTAGCTCAGTTGGTAGAGCAGCGGACTTTTAATCCGACGGTCCAGGGTTCGAATCCCTGACGGCCCACCCTAGAGGCGCAAGCCTCACTTGCTTATTGTCCCCATCGTCTAGTGGCCCAGGACCCCGGCCTTTCACGCCGGTAACCGGAGTTCAAACCTCCGTGGGGACGCCGGCCCCGAGATCAGCAACGGTCTCGGGGCCTTTTTGTATGGAGTGCTACCAAGCCCGGCTTCGACAGGGCTTCTCACTTGGCGGCTCTCTTCGGCGTCACACGGTCCACGGAGCGAAGAATCACATGGTTGTGGTAGTCGGGAACGTATAGATGGCCGTCGGACGCGACGTTCAGGTCTGTCGTGCGTTCCCAAAGGTCAACCGTGATCTCCGCGTCGCCTTTGTTTTGCGTATCCCCTCCGAGGTCTCTTGCGACGCACGAGGAACGGCAGCGCGAGCAAAACGAAAGTCGGCGCGTGACGCGGGAGCGGCGAAGACGCGGCGCTGCAGCCGCCGTAATCCTCGGCTGGGCATGGACGTAGCTTGCCGTCCCATTCGAGTCCGGTTGTCTCGTCGAGGAACCGCGTGTAGCTCGAGACCCGGGTGTAGTGCTCGTGGACGCCGTAGAAGCCGACGTTCGGCTCGTCGGCGTCCTGCCAGGAGCTGACCCCGACGACGTGTAGGCCCGTGGGAGCCACGACCAGGGCCGGGCCGCCGCTGTCGCCATCGCCGCTGATCCCCTCCCTCGCGGTGACCTCGGGGTCACCTGGGCGGTGGAAGACGAACTCGAGCCAGAGGTCGTCAGCGGCGTGCACGGTGTTGGTGGCTTCGCGGGTCAGGCCGTCGTACTGCGCGCGGACCTGCCCCTCCTCTCCGGTCCCGTGGTCGCCGCGGCCGACGAAGAGGACCGTCTGACCCACCTCGT
>CAMYMX010000435.1 GCA_947259605.1 uncultured Polyangiaceae bacterium
CCGTGACCAGCTCACGGCTACGATCGATCAACGAAATCCACGAACGCTTCGAAGGCGTTGGTGCCGGCGCCCAAGCCGTGTTGACCGGGTACTCGAGCGCCGCGGGCGATGCGTCCCGGTCAGGCCTGGTCGGCTTGGTGGCCGATCGCTTGGAGTGCGGGCCGGAGCACGTTCGCGCGTTGGGTGCCGCGCTTGGTGGAGCGCTCGAATACCTACTGGTCAATGATACCGAGTCGGCGCTACGCGCGGCCGACTACCTCGCGCGCGAAGAGAAAGGCCGGGCAACCTTCCTGCCGCGCTCGCCGACGGGCGCTCCGCGTGTCGTTCCCCAATTCCCTATTGGCATGGGCATCGTTGCGCCTCTCCTGAGTTTGCTGAGCTACTCGCAGGCCGACGACAGCTGGGTGCGCTACCTCCTGTTCGACGTCTTGGTGGTCGACAGCTTGCAGACCGCGGCACGTCTTCACCGTGACGGCTTCCAGGGAAAGCTGGTGACCCTCGACGGGCAGGCCTTGCTTCGCGACGGTGCCGTAGTGGGTGGAGCGAAGGACGAGTCGGCGGCGCACCTCCTCAGGCTCAAGCGAGAGATCCGCGAGCTCGAAGAATCGGCTGCTTCGCAGGGCGCTGCCCTCGAGCGGGCGATTGCCAATCAAGGTCGGCTACGTTCCGGCATCGCCGAAGGGCAAGCCGCCATCGATTCAACGAGGGTTCAGGCCCACGACGCCGAATTGGAGATTCTAGGCGCGGAGCGAGACCTCCGCATCGTCGAAATGGAGCTTCAGCGCATCGACGAACGCCGCCGTGAAATCGCCAGAGGCGAGGTCGAGGGGCGCGCCGCGGTTTCGCAGGTCGACGTCGACGAAGCCAACAGCCGGCGCCAGCTGAGCGACGCGCAGCATGACGTGACCCACACCGAAGAAGCCGTGCGGATCGCCGAGAGCGTTCTCACCTCGCGCCGACGCGTGGTCGAGGAGCAGTTAGCGAAGGCGACCGAGGTCAAGGTGGGGGCGACGCAGTCCCGTGAGCGCGCCGATCGCGAGCGCTCGGTCATTGGCCAGCTCGATCGCGCGATCGCTGAGCTCGACGCGCGCGAAGAGCGCCTTCGTGAGGACGTCGCCATCGCCGATCGTGACCAGGGCCAGGCCGCGGGTCGCATCCTCTTGCACCATGGTCGCCTCAGCGAGACCGCACACGATGCCGCACTGGCTCGCCGGGAACTGTCGCGCCAGCGCGCAGACTTCGACGATGCGCAGACGCAGCTCGGCGTGTCGGAGGCTGCGCTCAAGCAGCTGCGCTCCAGCATCGACGCTCAGTCCGCGGAGCTCAACGAGCTGACGCTCCGTGAGCGCGAGATCAGCTTGTCGCTCGAGCACCTCGAAGAGCAGGTTCAAGACAAGCATCGCGTTGAGCTGGCTTACGTCATCGGTGACCACCACGCGCGGCCCGTCCCTGACGACGAGGTGACTGCACGAGCCGAGGAGTTGCAACGGCTCATCGATCGCATGGGCGAGATCAACCTCACCGCCATCGAAGAGTATGAGGAGAACGCGCAGCGTTACGAGTACCTCACGGCGCAGCGCCGCGACCTCGAGGACGCGCTCACCAAGCTCGATAAGGCGATTCGGCAAATGAACCGAGAAAGCCGGGCGCTTTTCCGTGAGGCGTTTGCCGCAATCAACGAGCGGTTCAAGCGTATTTTTCCCATGCTTTTCCGCGGAGGCAAAGCCGAGCTTCGGCTCACCGATTTGCACGACATCCTCGAGACGGGCGTCGAAATCATTGCGCAGCCGCCGGGGAAGCGCCTCGGCTCACTCGAGCTCATGAGCGGCGGGGAAAAAGCGCTTACTGCGGTCGCCATGATTTTTGCGATCTTCCAGTACAAGCCGAGCCCCTTCTGCCTCCTCGACGAGGTCGATGCGCCTCTGGACGAAGCGAACATCGGCCGCTTTGCCGAAGCCATTCAGCAGATGACCGACCGCTCTCAATTCATCATCATCACGCACTCCAAGCGCACCATGGAGTTCGCGGACGTCCTCTACGGCGTCACCATGGAGCAGCCCGGCGTCTCCAAACTCGTCTCCGTCGAGCTCCGCGGCGACAAGCGTCCTGTTTCCCAAGCCGTAGAAGCCGCCGAATAGGGGACACTCTCCCCCCTCGTAAACACTCGAAATTACTCTGCTCCCCAGCGAAGGATCGCAGCGTGACTCATCGGGACAGATGGGGCGCCTTCGAGTTGGTGATAGTGACCGGACCCAGGAACCCGTCATACGGCTCGTCATTTACCGTGATCAGGCCGAAGTTGTTGTCCTCGTCGTCACCACGGCCGCCCACGGGCTGGTCGACGTACTCGAACCAGTGCTGCCCGACGATGTATGTCGCATCGAAGCACTTTTGCACGAACTCGTCGTACGCAGCCGCTTGCTCCACCTGCGTGTCATAGGTCAGATAGATCGGCGGCCAGGTGTTGGGCGGATCGCTCTCCCTGCTACGAAACGAAAATTCGGTGGCCATCAAAGGTAGACCGGAGAGCTCGTAGTAAGCGCTGAGCCAACCGTCGATCGGCACCAAGGGTCCCCAGGTCTCGTCGAGCCCGTCGAAAAGCCCGTCGATGGTCGCGTAGAAATTGACGCTAAAGACGTCGAGGTAGGCTGTGGCGGCCTGCGGCACCTGCAGCGGCATGCTCAGGCTGGACGCCCTCGCGCCCAAGATCAGATGATTCGGGTCCGCTTCGCGGATCGCCTCGCTCGTCACGCGAAAGTACTGCTTGGCCAGGGCCAGCAAGAAGCCCTCCGGATCGCCTTGGTACTGCTCGGCCACCTGCCGGCCCGGTGACGTCTCCTCCAGCAACAGGTACTCGTCCAACATCGTATTCCGGCTGCGCCAATCCTTGCCCCACTTGAGCTCATTGTCGAGAAACCATCCGAGCAAATTGGGATCGCCGCGCAGCGGTACGACTCTCTCTTCCGTGATCGTTGGCACGCGTTGAAGGAATTCATCCGAGAAGAAATCGGACTGGCCGCCGCCGAAATTCAGCAAGACGGTGTACGGCATCAGTGGCGCAAATAACTCGTCTTCGGACCATGCACCGACCGTGTTGAAGCCCCAGGACCTCAAACGCGCTGCGGCAGTCTCCGCCCAGGCCTCGGGGCTGTCGTAGATCAGCTCGACCGCCTCGCAGTAGGGGCAGATGCCGCTTTCCTGGTCGGTGTCGCCGCGAGGGTCCACGTCGTTCACGCCAACGGAGTAAAAAGGCTCGCCCTCCGGTGTGATCAGCCACCAGCGCTCGCCGACCTCTGCCACTTGGAAGAAGCCTGTCGCCTCCGGCCAACGCTCGCCAGTCTGCGTCTGGCCGGCGTCGCTTTCACTGCACGCCGTCAGTGAGACTGTGCCAGAGACCCCGACCCCATTTCCAGCCAAAGCAACACATGTCGCATGCTCCGTCTCCCCAAGCCCAACGCAGAGGAGCTTAGCATTTGGACTCTGCCAAGGTAAGATCAGCCGAGACAGGGCAGGGTGAGTATCCAAAACCCAGATTTGCAGGCGTCCGCGTCTAACGGAGGCTTCCTGGATCTCTGGTCCGGCGTCGGCTTGGTGGTTGCCAACATGATCGGCGCAGGTGTGTTCGTGAGCGCAGGTTTCATGGCTCAGGAGCTCAGCCCCGGATGGATCCTGACCGCGTGGGGAATCGGAGGCTTGCTCGCGATGGCGGGTGCGCGCACCTATGCAGAGGCCGCCGTGATGATTCCAAGGTCTGGCGGTGAGTACCGCTATCTATCGGAGCTTTTTCATCCCGGCCTCGGTTATCTCGCCGGCTGGGCGTCGTTGCTCGTC
>CAMYMX010000436.1 GCA_947259605.1 uncultured Polyangiaceae bacterium
CGGGAAGACCGCGGCTGTGCGCCGCAACCGATGTGCCTCTCGAAACCCTCTCTGAGTTGAAGAAGCCCGAGGGTGGCTTCTGGGTCGGAGGGGGTTTTGTATGTGAAGCGCCATAGTCAGAAGAGTCGAGCTCATAGAATCCAATGGCCAGAAAGTACGCACTCGATAAGACCCGCAACATCGGCATCATGGCCCACATCGATGCGGGCAAGACGACGACGACCGAGCGCATCCTGTATTACACCGGCGTCAACTACAAGATCGGCGAGGTGCACGACGGTGCTGCCACCATGGATTACATGGAGCAGGAGCAAGAGCGCGGCATCACCATTACGTCCGCTGCGACCACTTGCTTTTGGCGCCCTGGTTCAGGCCCGTTCGGCGGCGAGCAGTTTCGAATCAACATCATCGACACGCCCGGCCACGTCGACTTCACGATCGAGGTCGAACGTTCGCTCCGCGTGCTCGATGGCGCGGTTGCAGTGTTCGACGGTAAAGAAGGTGTCGAGCCGCAGTCGGAGACGGTCTGGCGCCAAGCCGACCGATATGGCGTTCCGCGCATCTGCTTCATCAATAAGATGGACAAGGCGGGGGCAGACTTTCCGAGCGCCTTTCAGTCAATCAAAGATCGCCTCATCGCACCTGCAGTCGCGGTGCAGCTTCCGCTGGGCCAAGAGGCGGAGCTCGAGGGGGTGATCGACCTGGTCGCGATGAAGGCCAACCGCTTTAGAGACGACAATCTAGGCGCCGAGTGGACCGTCGAAGAGATTCCCGAGGAACACCGAGCCCAAGCGGACGAGGCCCGCGCGGTACTCATCGAGGCGGTTTCCGAGATCGATGACGCCCTGATGGAGCGCTTTCTCGAGGGCGACACCGATTTCTCCGCGGACGAGATTCTCAGGGCACTTCGCAAAGGCTGTTTGGAGCAGTCCATCGTTCCTGTGCTCACCGGCTCCGCTTTCAAGAACAAGGGCGTCCAACAGCTCATGGACGCCATCGTCAATTTCCTTCCGTCGCCACTCGAGGTTCAGGCCATTCAGGGTGTCGACCCCAAGGACATCGAGAAGGTGATGGTGCGCGAGGCTTCGGATGACGAGCCGTTCAGCGCCCTGGCATTCAAGATCGTCAACGATTCGTTCGTCGGTCAACTCACGTTCTTCCGCGTCTACTCCGGTGTCCTCAAAGCAGGGTCCGGCGTCCTGAACTCCACCAAGGGTAAGAAAGAGCGCATTGGCCGCATCCTTCAGATGCACGCCAACAACCGCGAAGAACTCAAAGAGATTCGCACTGGCAACATCGGGGCCGCGGTCGGTCTCAAGACAGCAACGACAGGCGACACGCTCTGCGCCGAGGATGCGCCCATCATTCTCGAGCGGATGGATTTCCCGGAGCCCGTCATCTCGGTTGCCATCGAGCCCAGGACCAAGGCCGACCAGGACAAGCTCGGTGTGGGGCTCGGGAGGCTCGCTGCCGAGGACCCGAGCTTCCGCGCGCACACCGACGAGGAGTCGGGCCAGACCATCATCAGCGGCATGGGCGAGCTTCATTTGGAGATCATCGTCGACCGCTTGAAGCGGGAATTCCAAGTGGATTCCAATGTCGGCGCACCCCAAGTCGCGTACCGCGAAACGATTACCAAGGGCGTCGAAGCTGAAGGCCGCTACGTGAAGCAGAGCGGTGGTCGCGGCATGTTCGGCCACGTTTGGCTCAAGCTCGAGCCGCTCGAAGCCGGTGCTGGCTTCGAATTCGACAACAAAATCGTCGGTGGCGTGGTGCCCAAGGAATACATTCCTTCCGTCCAGAAGGGCGTACGAGATGCGATGAGCCGCGGCGTGATGGCCGGTTACCCCGTGATCGACCTCAAGGCGACGCTGTTCGACGGCTCGTACCACGACGTGGATTCGAGCCCGGCAGCGTTCGAGGTGGCGGCGTCTCTTGCTTTCCAGGAGGGCGCCAAGCGCGCAGGCATCCAGCTCATGGAGCCGGTGATGGACGTTGAAGTCCGAGTCCCGGAGGACTACATGGGTGAGGTCATCGGCGACCTCAACTCGCGTCGCGGTTCGGTCAGCGGAATGGATTCCGTGGGTGGCTTGCAGGTGATTCGTTCGCTCGTGCCGCTCGCAAACATGTTTGGTTACGTAAACGACCTTCGCTCCAAAACGCAGGGGCGCGCGGTCTACACGATGCAGTTCAAGGAGTATCAGGGGGTGCCGCAAGGCATCGCCGAAGAAATCGTCGCCAAGGCGAAGGGCGGATGAGGAGCTAACGATGGCTAAAGAAAAGTTTGTCCGAGACAAACCACACATGAACGTAGGTACGATCGGTCACATCGACCACGGCAAGACGACGCTGACGGCGGCGATCATGAAGGTGATGTCCGCTAAGCACGGTGGCGAGGTCAAGAGCTACAAAGACATCGCCAAGGGCGGCACCGAACGTGACGACACCAAGACGGTGACGATCGCGACGAGCCACGTGGAGTACCAGACGGGCAACCGTCACTACGCCCACGTCGATTGCCCCGGTCACGCCGACTACGTCAAAAACATGATCACGGGCGCGGCGCAGATGGACGGCGCGATTCTGGTGGTGAGCGGGGTCGACGGCCCGATGCCGCAGACCAAAGAGCACGTGCTTTTGGCGCGCCAGGTCGGTGTCCCGACGATGGTGGTGTTCATGAACAAGTGCGACGCGGTGGACGACCCGGACCTCCTCGAGCTGGTCGAGATGGAAGTCCGCGAGCTTTTGTCGAAGTACGAGTACGACGGGGACAACATCCCGGTGGTGCAGGGCTCGGCACTGGGCGCCTTGAACGGCGAAGAGAAGTGGGTGGAGTCGGTCGTGAACCTGATGGACGCGGTCGACGAGCACATTCCGGAGCCGAAGCGAGACATCGACAAGCCGTTCCTGATGGCGGTCGAAGACGTGTTCTCGATCAAGGGCCGCGGGACGGTGGTGACGGGCCGCATCGAGCGCGGGATCATCAAGGTGGGTGACGAGGTCGATATTCTCGGCGTGCGAGACCCGCAAAAGACGACGGTGACGGGCGTGGAGATGTTCCGCAAGCTCTTGGACCAGGGCCAAGCGGGGGACAACGTGGGCTGCTTGCTTCGTGGCATCGACAAAGAGCAGGTGGAGCGCGGGCAGGTGCTGGCGGCGCCGGGCTCGGTGAACACGCACACGAAGTTCGAGTGCGAGGTGTACATCCTGAGCAAGGACGAGGGCGGGCGGCACAAGCCGTTCTTCAGCAACTACACGCCTCAGTTCTACATCCGCACGCTGGACGTGACGGGCAAGATCGAGCTTCCCGACGACGTGAAGATGGTCATGCCTGGCGACAACGTGAAGATGAAGGTCGACCTCATCACGCCGGCGGCGATGGAAGAAAAGCAGCGCTTCGCGATTCGCGAAGGCGGCCGGACCATCGGTGCAGGCGTCATTTCAAAGATTATCGAGTAGAACGATGGCAGCGAACAAGATCCGGATTCGACTCAAGGCTTACGATCACCGATTGCTAGACCAATCGGCGACGGAAATCGTCGACACGGCGAAACGCACCGGTGCGCGGGTCGCGGGTCCGATCCCGCTGCCGACACGCATCAACAAATACACCGTGCTGCGTGGGCCCCACGTGGACAAGAAGTCGCGAGAGCAGTTCGAGATTCGGACGCACAAGCGGCTCTTGGACATCTTGGACCCCACTCAGCAAACGCTCGACGCCCTCATGAAGCTGGATCTTTCAGCGGGTGTCGATGTCGAGATCAAGTCATAAGGCGGTAGGTCCATGCCCAAGGTGAAGGTCTACAACTTGAGTAAGAAGGGTGTCGGAG
>CAMYMX010000437.1 GCA_947259605.1 uncultured Polyangiaceae bacterium
TTCGACGTATTTTCCTTCGGGAACTGCCTCTACGACCATGCTTTGAACCTCGAACTAGAACGCGTTCTATCCCATCGAACACGCGCGGTCCAATGGATGCCGATCAATCGTTCTTGCTTCGGGCTTCTTTTGCACGGCGGTACGCCTTGGTGAGCAGCTGTGGCGGGTGATGCCCCCATTCGCTCACCTTGCCGTGGACTGTGCTCTGCCAGCCCTCTTCGATCTCGATGGCGCCGGCCCCGAACTCGAAGTGGAACCCTGACGGCGTGTACCCGTAGAACGAAAACATCTTGTCGTTTGGATGCCGGCCGAGCGTCTGGTGAACCATCCCGCCCGAGAACAGAAAGCGATCGTAACAACGGCCAACTTCGTCCATGGACTTGGCCTGCACCATGAAGTGGTGAATGCGCTTGAGCTGCCCTCCTCCGAATGCGAGCGAGTGATGCCGCGAATTGGCGTGCATGAACGTCACGTTGATCTGGTGGCCGAAGTACTCGCAGCGAATGTAATCACTGAGCTCCAAGCCAAACATGGTGGCGTAAAAATCTTCGTGCTTTTCGTCGTCTTTGGAAACGATGACGACGTGCCCAAAACCCTGCTCGTCCGCGACGAAACCCGAAGGAACGACTTCGGAGACGAAGGGGTCAGCCGCCATTTGGGGTCCGTAGAAGATCTCGATGAGATTCTCCGCCGGGTCACTCGTTCGAACGAGTGCCTGTACGTTTCGCTCGGCCGCTTGTTCAAGGCTGCACTCGACGACCTGGTGCCCCGCGCTTCTGAGACGCTGCATGATCTCTGCGAGTTCCTTCGGTCCTTCGACTTCCCAGCCCACGGCCGCGAGGTCATCCGCAGGCCCTGGCTGGATGAAGAAGCGCTGCTCATAGCCATCCATTCGCAGCGAAAAACCGCCGTCACCCCGCCGATTGACGACTTGGAGGCCGAGGATCTTCGTCCCGAATTCCTCCCATGCCGAGAGGTCACTCACCTCGAAGACCAAGTATCCCGCTTGCTTCACCGCAGTCATTTGCCTTGCCTCCGGCGGGAGCATAGTACGGAGGCCGTGTCTGGCTACGGAGAAAATTGATGGAGTCCACAACAGAGCCGAGAGGGCTTGCGATCCAGACCGCTGCGGTCATCGGAATCGTCATCGTCACCGGCACCGTCTTTCACACCTGGCTGCACCAGCGTGTCCACGGCGTGTACAACCCGACGCAGATCGGCCTGGCGTTCTTTCTCGTGATCAACGTGCTGATCAACTGGTGGGAGATCGCTCTCATGGTTTGCCAGGATCAGATTCACGCCGAGTACGAGGCGATCAAAGAACCATACCGCGGACGCGAGATGCAACGCATCGCAGAGGTCTTCGCGCGCCCTATCCCACTTCTTCAGGTGCTCTCGTTCCGCCAATGGACGACGATCTGGTCGAGCTACTCGCTTTTCGACCCGGGCTATTCAGACCGTCGTTCGTTCGGCTACAACATCGACGTCGGCAACGGTTTCACCACGATCATTCCGGCAACCGTGTTCGCCTACGGAATGACGTTCGAGCTGATGCCAGCAACCTGGCTCGGCATCCTCGGCCTGATCATGTTTTGGCAGATGTTCTACGGAACCGCCGTCTACTTCTTTCAGTTCTTCAACAACGGCCGCCACAAGGGCCACTCGGTGAAAGACTTGCTCCTCTTCGTGGGGATCACGAACCTAATGTGGTTCGTGTTTCCCATCTGGGGGCTCTGCACGAGCGTTGAGCTCATCCTCGATGGCTCTTATGGGGTCTTTCGCTAGAGGGGCCGCCGAGCTCTGGACTTCATCATCATCTTCTGCATCTGCTTGAAGTCCGCGACGGCGTCCGTGTGGTCGATGGAGAACGGATAGTCGGCGCCAATCGCGTGGGCGACGACGAGCCCCGACATGAATGAGAGGTCGTGACCACCCTCCGGGGTGGTGAACGTGCCGCAGTAGTGAAGCCCGTCTCTCCCTTGGAGATACCGCATCGTCGACATGATGATCAGGTTCTTGAGCGACACGCTGTGCGTCGGGTGCGGCAGGTCAATTCTCTTTTGAACTTTCTCGATGACCCGCTGGGAGTTGAAGGTGACCAGCATCGGCACGCCTTTGTCTTTCGTGCTTGGGTTTTGCGCCGAAATCACGAACGTGCATTCGAGCGCGCCCGCTTCATTGATTTCCGAGTACGTGTTGAACTCAGAAAGAATTCGTTCCCGATGCTTGCCAGGCAAGATGCTGGTGTCGGAGTGCACGACGAAATTCGAAAACGCGGGATCGACGTCATCGACGTATTCCGCGTTGCCCAACAGGAGGCGCTGAAGCCAACTGGGAGATTCGAGCGCGTTCAATACGGAGGTCGAATCGCAGGCGAAGACGACCTCGTCGGCCTCGTAGCGCCTGCCTTTCGAGTCCGCGATGAGGAATCGGCCATTTCGTCGCCCGACGCTGGTGATTTCATGATCGGTATGCACCCGGTCCGAGAATCGCGCCGTCATTCGGTCGAAAACCTGACGGGGAGCGCCTTGCCAGGTGCCCATCTGCGTCGGCTCTTCAAGCGGCACGATGCTCTCTAGCAAGGGCAGGATCACCGCCGGAACTCCACGCATCGACGTGGTGATGAAGCTGGCACAATGGATCGGAACGAAAATCGTGTCCCAGAACGCACGAGAGATGCCGAAGAGCCTTGCCATCCAGTAGAGCGGGATGAGGTTCAAGGGGTTGAAGTAGGAAAAGTGGTAGAGCGAGTGATGACGGTCTTTGCGAAGAAAGAAGTCGTTCACTTTGCTGACGAACCCGACGAGCTTCTTCCATCTCCGGAACTCTGGGGCGAAGCGCTTTTGAATCCCCGTCTGTCCGTCTTGGCAGAAGTGCCCCTCCGGTGTCTGGACGAAATAGGAAATCGGAAGCGTGTCGATTCCCACGCCGAGCTCGTCGAGGAGCAGCTCGTAGTTGTGGTAGTACATCTGCGGCCAGGCGACGACGAGCAGAGGAGAGTCGACGTGACCGCCGTCCACGCTCCATCGAAACGTCTTCGCATTGCCGCCAAGCGTCGACGCCTTCTCGAAGAGATCGACTTCATGGCCTGCCCGGTGAAGCGCCCAGGCTGCACCGACACCGGCGATACCCCCTCCAACGACCGCGATGTGCTTGGTCATGCCGCCCTTCCTATGTTCATTCGCTACGAGCGTTTCGGCACCAAGTCGACGAGCGGTCCGTGGCGCAGAGTATGCCAGAGCCCCTTGTAGATGCCGAGCGATTCATAAACTGCTGCAGTCATCATGACCGTGCGTGTCTGCCCGATGATCGTGAGCGGGAAGCCACTGTGCAGGAACGCAAACGAGAGTTTGTGCTCGGGGTTGGCCCAGCCACCGGCGCCCCCGAGGCCGAAATGCCCAAACGCCTCGGGGACATCAAGCAGAAAGGCGTCGGTTCGGTGGTAGCCGAGCTTCCAGTGAAGCGGATAGATTGCAACTCGGTCCGCGCGTTTCGTTTGGACCTCGGATGCCTTTCGGATGACTTCGTCGGAAACCAGCCGAACTCCGTCGAGCACGCCCCCCATGGAGAGTGGGGCATACATCTTCGCAAGCGAACGCGCGGTCGCAACCCCGTTCAGGGCCGGCAAGCAAGCGTTCCAAAACGCAGGGTGCGCAAAGAGCTCCTTGGCGTTTCGTGGGGTGAGGCCACGGCGGCACAGGGCTCGCATCTTCTTGGAGCGAACCCAGAACGGAACCCGGTAATCGGTGGAGAGCGGCTTGGCGTCGGTTCGCTGAAGCTCGGGCAATCCAACGAAATCCGGGATGCGATCCATCTGGGCGTC
>CAMYMX010000438.1 GCA_947259605.1 uncultured Polyangiaceae bacterium
CACTCTGGGTCCGGTAGAGGTTCCAGTTACCGACGATGTGGTGAGTATCCTGGTCGCGGTCGACGAGGACACGGCTGACTTCGACGGGGAAACCGGTCTCAACGTCGAGCTTTGGGCCATCATTCCGGACGCCGACGCTCCGGGTAATCAGCCGATCCGCACCATTCAAACGGCGCCGTAGCGTCTACTCTTAGCCGTCGTTTACAGACGAAAGATTGCGCGTAGAGCAGGGGCCGCTCCTTCCCGGGAGCGGCCCCATTTTTTTGCTATTTGCCACGCTGCGCAGCAAGCGACTAGCACTCCGGGATGAGTACCAACGTCAACGATCCCTGATCTCGGCGCGACTGATATTGCCCGTGCTGGTTCGCCGCCTGTTGCGCACGCTGTGTGCCGCCGGGCGGAGATGCATGCGTGCTCTCGGTGAGGGACGGCAAGCTCAGGTTTACGCTTCCGGGACCAGATCTGTACGAGTTGGACTCACAAAGCACTCTGGCTGAGATGCAGTCGCTATTCGTCGATGATGGGGACACGCTGCACCTCGAAAACAATCCTCATTTCATATGGTTACAAGCCGTACCGCGAAAACCCGAGGGATCGGCTCCCGCAGCATGGGCTGTAACGTACCGGAAAACGTGCTGGCTGAGGGGACTCCCGTGTCCGTGCGTTTTGCGCTAGCCATCTCCCATGTGGGAACACGTCGTACGAACGCCGGCCAAGCGGACGAAGCACACACCCTTACTCCTCCAGCACGGCGCGTGGCACGGGGCCTGGTGTTGGGAGAACTGGCTCGATCACTTTGCGAGCCTCGGATACGAAGTGCATGCGATCAGCCTCCCGGGGCACGGAGAGAGCCCTCTCGGCAAGTCGCACATCAATCGATACACGCTCAGCGACTACGCCGAGCATCTCGCCGAAGCGGTCGACGAGATCTCTCCACGCCCCGCCGTCGTCGGGCACAGCTTGGGTGGCGCCGTCGTGCAGCGCTTCCTCGAATCGCACACGGTCCCGGCGGCGGTGCTGCTTGCGACGGTGCCGCAGCGAGGGCTGCTCGCGTATCTTCTCCGCTCCTTGCGAGACAACCCAGGCGACACGGTGAAGGCGCTCGTTACGTTGAACACGCATCACATCGTCAACGGTCCGAGGAAGGTCGTCGAGCAGTTCTTCAGCCGAGATGCGGACGTCGACTTCGAGGTCTGGGAAGCGCAATTGGTGCGCGAGTCGTTCGGCGTGCTGGTGACTGGCCTGTTTCGCGTCGCTGACCCAGCGAAAGTCGGAGGGACCCCGATGCTAGTCGTCGCGGGAGGCAAGGACGCGATCTTCACCGTAGAAGAAGAGAAGCAGACCGCCGCCGCCTATGGCGCCGAGCTCCGCTTGTTCGCCGATCAGGCGCACAATCTGATGGCCGAGCCGCGGTGGCGCGAGGTGGCCGACGCCATCGATGTTTGGCTCACAGACAGAGCCCGACTCGAGTGACGCAGAGGAGCTTGACGCCGTTCTAGCGGGGGCTGCCCCTCGACTCTGCTCGCGGGCAAATCGACGGCGAGCGGCAAGGACACTGGAACACCGCCCGCGCTAACCCCACGCAATCACTTCAGTGCGAGGAACAGGACTCGAACCTGCACGCCCTAAGGACACTGGAACCTAAATCCAGCGCGTCTGCCAATTCCGCCACCCTCGCTTGCGTCGTGATTTCGGAGGGTTAGCACTTCCGCAACGCGGTTCAAATCGGCGAATTTTGAATCGGTGACCGCATTGGTGACCGGAATGGTGACCGGAATTCCGGGTCGGGCGTTCAAGACGGCGCGCGTTTGCTCGCGATTCGAATGTACATACTGCGTGGTCGTGCTGACCCGTTTGTGCCCGGCAAGGTGAGCGATGCCCGGCAAGTTCGGCGACACCGATACCAGTTCGGTCAACGCACCGTGCCGCAAGTCATGCAACGACAAGTGCCGGATTTCCTGTTCGGTGAAGCGTCCCGCATCGCGTGCCGCGTTCCGAAGCACTGGGCGGCAATCGAACGCGCCCCAAATCAAGCCGGCGCCGTCGCGGCGCCGTTTCCCAAACGAACAAGATTAAGTCGCGCACCGGACAATGCGTGCCTGCTGAGTATTCGGTCAAGGCCGCGATCAGCTTGGTAGCGCGATCGTTGTTGAGATCCACGCGCACCTTGTCACAAGCCGTCGTTCCGGTTGACCTCTTAGCCCATGGGGACCACTTTGAGGGCCCAATTGCGCGGTACGAGATCTTATGTCGCGTGACTCACAGCGCAGACAGGGCGTTTGGATTGGCTTCTGTGAAGCGGCGCCCCAGTCAAGTTCTGAGTTGTGGACTCGTCTTGGCGAGATGGTCGTCATCCTTCTGTTCGCGCTCGACTGAGGCAGCATGTGGCTGCGGGGCATGGTGGGATTCGAGGAGCGGCCGGCGCCATCTATGCTTCGGCTCTGTCAAAGTAGCCAGCCAATTCAACGCGCTCGGCCCCCGCAATCTGGACTCATCGCGGCAGAACGTATGTGTTGGTTCTGCTTGATTGTCTCGGGTTATCCAGCATGCGCTGCAGAGGTTTTTGTTTGTCCAAAGTCGGTGCCATCGCGCCACATCGCAAACAAGATGCCGGCGAGCTTGCGCGCCAAGGCCACTGCTGCGATGCGCTTGCCTCGTCGAATTGCAATCCGGTGGGCCCAT
Organism: uncultured Polyangiaceae bacterium; assembly: GCA_947259605.1. Classification (GTDB taxonomy): domain Bacteria; phylum Myxococcota_A; class Polyangia; order Polyangiales; family Houyiibacteriaceae; genus SG8-38. The sequence continues at coordinate 2,683 of CAMYMX010000438.1, forward strand.
GCGCGAAGCGCTTCGGTGTTTGCTCGTCGGCTTCGCAGCGCTCGATGAGCTGCCCCGTTTCGGTCCGGATGCAGACGTGGCTTGCGTTTTTGTGCACGTCGATTCCAATATGGTCCATGGCTGGCCTCCACTGCGGCTCTTGACCGCGTTTTGTTGTGTGGGGCATCTTGCCACCACGTCGTGGCGGCCAGCCGCTTCATCTCATCTATGCCCCCGCGTTCCCGAGTACGGCAACGATGGCCGAGACGATGCAGGTCAGCTGCATACGCTGCTGGCGCACGTGATCATCGCGCTCGGGTTGTCGGGCCCCCCAGGCCCGGGCGACGAACGCGACCGTTCCCACGGTGAGACTGAGGATGGGCACCGTCAACAAGAACAGGAGTTGAGTGGCGAATCCAAGCGCAGTGAGCGTGTTTCCGGCATCGACGAGGCGCCCCCACATGGCCGTGTCGACGGCGAGCGTGATGACACTCATGACGTTGAGTCCGACGATCGGCATGGGTGAAGGCTCCCCGCCGCCCGGGCCAGCACACGCGACTCTTGCGCTCCTTCGCGAACGGTTTGCGCACACTGGGCGCCGAACGTCCTTGTTGCGCTCGTACACAGCTCGAACCGACCGCGAATACCTACTCGGCACGATCCATGCTACTTCTCCTCGCGGTGCTGGGCGGAGGGCAGGATGATGAAATGGTTACCGGCGTTGACTGTCCTGTGCTGTGCGCTCGTGGGCCTTGGGTGCTCGTCGTCGGACGCGAAGTGCCCCACTGGCGAGTACCAGACTCGCAAAGAGGCGTTCTTCGATGCGACGATCGAAAGTCCCAGCGGCAACACCTATTCCGAGCTGATGCGACTCGCGCGAGGTGTCGCCCCGGACGAGTCGAAGATTCAAAATGATCTCGACCGAATGAACGAGCGACTAGATACCGCCGACTTCAGGCTGCCGGCGCTTCTCTGGATGCTCTACCAGTACTCGGACTCGGAGCTTCTCAGTGCCGAGATCCTGGAGAACACCAAGGAGGCCATTCTTGCCTTCAAGTATTGGCCCGACGAGCTCCTTACAGAGGCTGACCCGGTCGACACCGACAACATGGTCTACTGGACCGAGAACCACTTCATTCTCTTCAGCAGCGGGGC
>CAMYMX010000439.1 GCA_947259605.1 uncultured Polyangiaceae bacterium
TGCGCCGGATGATTCGATTCTGCCGCTCTTTGAGTGGTTTGCCCCGGCACGGGTCGTCACGCCCGTGGGTGACGCGCGCACCTTGGAGCCACGTCTTGACGAGCTTGAAGGATTCGGTGCGGCGCTGGACCAGGGTCACTTCGGTCGCCCGGTTGGAGGTTTTCGCGATTGAATTGAGGCGGATGAAGTACGTGCGGCCGGCTGCGAGGTCGATGTCGATGCGTTGGTTCCTGAAGCTGGCGATGAAGAGGGTGTACTTCCCGGGTTTCATCGGGATGACCTCGGCCTGGCGGCCGCCGACTTCGGCCACGCATTGCTTGTCCGCGTCGAAAACGATGAAGCTCTCGGCGCGATCTTCATAGAGGTTTTGAATGAACACGACGAGGGCTTCGTTTTCAGGCGCAATGAAATCCGAGCTGTCGTAGGCGGCGGCTCGGTGCGGTTGCGCCAACATGAGCGCACTCAAGACAAAGAATCTCATGACCCTACGTTGTAGCCGGATTTGCTACCTGTAGTCGACGAGAACCGGCGCATGGTCCGAAAAGCGCGGTTCGCGGGGGATCGATGCGCGGACGACACAGTCGCCAATCCCCGGGGTGACGACCTGGTAGTCCAAACGCCAGCCGACGTTGCGTTCGCGGGTCGTCGGATGCCGCAGCGACCACCAGCTGTACTGACCGGGCTCGGTGTTGACTCGTCGAAACGCGTCGACGAGGCCGATGTCTCCGAAGACCTCGTCGAGCCATGCGCGCTCTTTCGGAAGAAAGCCGGAGTTCTTCTGGTTCGCTTTGAAGTGTTTGAGGTCGATTTCTTTGTGCGCGATGTTCCAGTCGCCGCACAGGATGCAATGACGACCGCTGGCGACGAGGCCAGTGAGGTGCGCCGAGAACGCCTCCATGAAACGGAACTTGGCCGCCAGCCGCACCGGCCCACTCGTCCCGGCCGGCACGTACACCGACGCAATGCTCACATCGCCAAACCGCGCTTCGATGTAGCGTCCCTCCGGATCAAACTCCCGGGAGCCGAAGCCGTAGATGACCTCGTCCGGCTCTGCGCGCGCGAATAGCGCTACGCCGCTGTGCCCTTTGCGCTCACCCGGTTCGTAGAAGCCGTGGTAGCCGGCTGGAGCCAGCTCCGCCGCGGAGAGTTGCTCAGGCCGTGCTTTGATTTCCTGCAGACAAACGAAGTCCGCATCTTGCTGCTCGAGCCATGGGTAGAACCCTTTGCGCGCAGCAGCGCGGAGACCGTTGACGTTGAGCGTAAGCACCCGCATCGAAGCGGCGGAACGCTAGCACACAAGCGAGCTGACTCCGATCCCGACGTGCGCCAACCCGCAGCGCTGGCCCTCGACGAGCAGACCCCCCTCTCAGTGCTTGTCTTTGTCGGAGTCGGAGTCGGAGTCACAGCCGCAATCATCGTCGCAGTCGCGGTCGCAATCACTGTCACTGTCACTGTCACTGTCATCATCGTCGCAGCCACAGTCCCGGTCACAATCGCAAGGACGCCCCTCGCACCGATCCATGCAGTGCTCTTGAACATGGTGTGCAATCGCCGCGCAGCGCTCCTCCGAGTCGATCTTGCTCATGCAGGCCTCGTACACGTGCTCCGCGAACTTACCGCAACGGTCTTCACAGGTCGGCGGCTCTGGCTCCGGCTCCGGCTCGGGCTCCGGCTCGTCGCAAAACTCGTCGATGCAGAGACTCAGGAACTCCCGCGATTCGATTCCGCAAGCCTCTTCGTTGCCGGTAAGCTCGATACATTCGGCGAACTCTTCGGTAACCCTCGCCTGGCATTCGTCCTCACAGGCCGCAGGTTCGCACTTCCCGCCGCAAAGGTCACAACCCGCGCGCGCGCCGACACTACACGAACGACGGTGCGCCTGTCTTGCCAAGATTCCTGCGGCCGAGGAGACAATTGCGTTCCATGTGGGCCAGCTCATAAATCAAATTTGGAATGCTACTGGCGTGCGGTTTTGGTGAGCCTCCACACCTCGCGAATCAGCTCCACCGTGACCGCGTTGCGTTCCGCCACCGACCAGAAGTTCTTGTACGGGTCCACGTCCATGACCGGGCTTGCGTGGTCGCCGGTCGCCAGCTCCGCCGAAATCGCGCCAGGCAGCTCCGTGCTCGCTTGCGGCACGAGCCCGTCGTTGGGCAAATCCAAAACCCCGTCCATGTACGCGTTGGTGAAGTCCACCAGGCCGATGGTCGCCATGGCTTCGCTGAGCGCGACGGCTGCCCGCTCGCGAACCAGCCGAATCGCCTCACCGGTCGACGCTGCCACGACACGCGAAATGTCGCGGGGCGTCTCGCGGTAGCTGCGGACGACGATTGCACTGATCTCCGAGACCAGGCCCGCGTTGAAGATGCTGCTCGCGAACGTGGCGGCGAACCCGGTCGCGCCGCCACTCGATTCGTAGGTCGAATACGCCGAAATCACCGGGATGCGCGCGGTCAGCGCCTCGATGCGTGCCTTGTTTGCTTCCATGTAGGGCTCGCGCACTTTGGCCTTCAAATCCTCGACCGACTGGCCGTTCCCCCCAAGCGCTTCGAGCAAAAAGCCGTTGACGGGACCAAACGTCGAGTCGGCCACCGGTGAACCGTGAAACGGCGCTTGAATCGCAACCCAGCCAATGACTCTCGTCCCGACGAGCCGCGGTGCAGCGAGCAGCGCATGGAGCGTGTCGAGGCTTCCCTTGCTGTGCGAGACGATGATGACTTGCTTCTTGGTGCGTCGAAGGACCTCGAGAAGAGCGGCCGCGTTGTGCTCGACGCTTGCCGACGTATCGAACGGCTCCGACACCGCCGACAAATTTCGATAGGCGATTCCCTGCGCATCGAAGTATTGCATCTGCCGGTAGAACGAGACGAAGCCCCCCTGCTTGATCGGGAGGTCGATCCGAGGAAGCGCATTGGCAATTGAATCCCCGATTGGGATGTCGATGTCCCGAGCGAAGGGCAAGTCGATGTGTACGTTGAGCGCGCGCGCAGCGTCTTGGAGGGCCTCGTTGACCTCGTCTTCGAGGTTGACGCTCAGCTCCTCGTAGAGCTCCGACAGGAAACCACCGACGAAGAGCACCTCCTGCCCATCATCCAAAACCAGAGGGGCCGGGGCAGTGAGCTCGCCTAGAGCCAAGTCGATTCCTGCGGCCCCCAAACCCGCGGCGCCTCCCGCCCCTGCCGCACCAGGAGAGCATCCCGTCGATGAACGGCTGCACCCCGCGACGCCAAGCGTCGTAAGACACAGGCAAAGCCAGAGCACGCCGCGGGCTTGGCTCGGAGTCACCATGGTCATCACGGATGAGGAATGCGACGCGTAGGCGTCAGGCGCAAACCTAGAGGCTCTTGAGGTACCGAATGGCCTCGGCCGCGTCGGTGCGAAGGCAGGCGTTGGTGTTGACTTTGCGCTTGATGAGGCCGCCCTCGGTTCGGATGCGCTTCCTTGCGCTGCGAAGCGCGGGAATGGCCTTCTTGTTGCCAAGCGTGCGCAGCTTCGCCACCGCTCCCCTGCGCGCTGCGCAGTCTTCGCCCCGCTCGAGGTCGAGCAGATACGAAACAAAGCGGTCGACCTGGTCACCGATGCCGATTTCGTCTGCAACGGCCATGGCCTTGTGGCGCCGCCGCGCATCCTTGGAAGAGGAGGCCAGGTCGATGAGTTGGTCCGCAGCCGTTCCGTCGTCTCCCACCGAGGCGAGCACACCCAGGAGCTCGATCGCGTCGTCGACGACCCCCGGCGCGTTCTTGTCCAAGATGAGCGCGACGTTGGTGCGCATGAGCTTGTCCTTGGCGAGCTTGGGTTCGAGCTTCACCGCTT
>CAMYMX010000440.1 GCA_947259605.1 uncultured Polyangiaceae bacterium
CAGGCGGTGACTGCTGCGGGGTCGAGGGCGATGTCGATGAGGGCCCAGTTGTTGATGAGCTTGATGAGGGCGAGGGCTTGTTGGAGGTCGGTGGGCATGGGCGGTGAGGATAGCGGAAGTGGGGGGGCGATTTTGAGCAAGTTCGGGTGGGGGCGGTTGCGTAGGGAAGTGCGGATCGGTGAGCTTGTTCGGCAACTCTGACTTGAACGGGCCGATGAGACGGTATGTGGCCTCGATGCTGGACTTCTCATGCCATCTGAAAGCGGTTATACTCTGGGTATGAAAACGGCTGTGTCCGTGCCCAATGAGGTGTTTGAAGGCGCCGAGCGATTGGCGAAGCGGCTGAAGGTGTCGCGGAGTGAGCTCTACAGCCGGGCGCTTCGGGAGTACTTGGCGCGGCATTCGCCCGATGAGGTACGGCAGGCGCTCGATGCGCTGTGCGAGGAGCTGGACACGGGCGCCGATGAGCTCGTTCGCGAAGCGGGTCGGCGGGTGCTGGAGGCGACCGACTGGTGATCAGCCAGGGGGACATTTGGTGGGCGGAGCTCGGGGCGCCAGCGGGGTCGGGGCCTGGGTTTCGGCGTCCGGCGGTTGTCGTGCAGGGGGATTCGTATAACAGGAGTCGGATTGCGACCGTCGTTTGCGTGCCGCTAACGAGTAACCTCCGATGGGCGCAGGCGCCCGGAAACGATCCTCTGGGGCATCGACGTGGTGCTTGGGCGCTGAGCCGGGGTTGGCGGACTCGCCAGCTTTCCGTGTGATATACGCGCCGGCGCAGGGTGAGCGGATGCGAGGTGTGAACGTGGATAGAGCAAGAGCACAGACGTTGGTTTGGCGTGGTGCGGTGATGTGTGGCTGCGCGTTGGTCATCGGGTGCGGCAGCGACGAGGGCAGCGCGGCTACGGTCCAAGGGGGCCTCGAGATCACGCTCTCGGACGGAGTCGTCGTGGGCGAGGTCGACGGGGCAACGCGTCGTTTTCTCGGCATCCCTTTTGCCGCACCACCGACGGGTGAGCGACGATGGCTTGCTCCCGAGCCTCCGGAGCCATGGGACACCCCGCTCGACGCGCCTGAGTTCTCTGCGGCATGTCCCCAGCTCGGCTCGACGACGAGCCCCGGGGCCAGCGAGAACGAGGACTGCCTCTATCTCAACGTGTGGGCTCCGGAGCCCGCCCCGTCGGCATCGCGTCCCGTGATGATTTGGTTTCACGGCGGTTAGAACACCGCCGGCTCGACCGGTGACAACATTCCATTCCTGCAACCGCCGACGCTCTTTTACAACGGGCGCGGCTTGGTCGAGGAAGCCAACGTGCTGGTCGTCACCGCCAACTACCGCGTGGGCGTGATGGGGTTCTTTGCCCACGAGGCCGTCAGCGCCGAAAGCGCAGACGGGGTGTCGGGCAACCAAGGCATCCTCGACCAGCGGATGGTCATGCAGTGGGTGCAGAGCAACATCGCGCCGTTTGGAGGCGACCCCAACAATGTCACGATCTTCGGGGAGTCAGCCGGAGCGTTTGACGTGTGCTTCCACATGGTGTCGGAGGGCTCACGGGGCTTGTTCCAGGGCGCGCTCGGTGAAAGCGGAGGTTGCACGACCGCGCTGCGTACGCGATCGGAAGCCGAAGCCGAAGCCGATGTGTTCGCGGAGGCGATGGGATGTGGGGACGCCTCGGACGTCGCGGCCTGCCTTCGCGCCGTTCCAGTTGCCGAGCTCTTGATGGAAGCGCCGGTCGACGGGGCGATCGAGGATCCCCCGGGCGGCGACTTCTACTCAGGTGGGACGCCCAGGTGGCAATTCCAGGCCGTGGTGGACGGCGTCGTGATTGCGGACCAGCCTCGAACGCTCTTCGATGACGGCAACGTGGCAGACGTTCCCTACATGCTCGGCAGCAACAGCGACGAGGGCACGTTGTTCCACGTTCTTCAAGCGCAGGTCGAGACCGAAGGTGAATACTTGGACGCTCTCGAGCGCCGGTTTGGCGAGACGGTTGCAGCACAGGTTGCGGAGGCCTACCCGGTGACCGACTTCGATTCCCCGCAAGATGCGCTCGAACGGGTGACCGGCGATGGGGGCCTCGTCTGCTCCGTCCGCGATACCGCAAAGCGCGCGGCGGCTGCAGGTCTCGATGTCTTTCTCTACAACTTCGACCGACCCATTCCCATCCCAGCCCTGCAAGCGCTCAACCTGGGCGCGACACACGGCGCCGAGATCGCCTACGTGTTCGGATCAGTCGGGCCTGACGTGATCGACGCAGATGACCTCGCCCTGAGCGCGACGATGCAACGATACTGGGGAAGGTTTGCGGCGACTGGGGATCCCAATGGCAGCAATGATCTCGCGTGGCCGATGTTCTCGGCGGACGATGACATGCGACTCAACTTCGACCTGACCCTGAGCACCGTCCAAGACTTTCGAAGCGACGTGTGCGCACTTTGGGAGTCGATCTACGACAGCGAGTTCTAGGCCGGCCTAGCGGACGGCGACCAGGCGAACGACGCTGGCCAAGCCCGTGTGGTACTGACCTTCGTGGATCTCGGCTTCGATTTGCTCGAGTTGGAGGATGTCGAGATCGGAGAAATCTTTTTGGAGGTTGGCGAGCGTGTAGAGGAGCTCGGCGTTGGGCTCCTCGCCATACGCATACTCGTCGCGACCGTACCGCTCTTCCCACATCTGTTTCATCGGTGCCTCGTGCGGGGGAATCGTGGGGCTACTTGGGTTGCGCGCAAGCAGGCGGCTGGGGTCTGCCCGCGAAGACGTCAGCCTAGCCTGCAAACCCGCCGGGGTGGATCATGCTAGGGATTCGTCATGTCACGCGCGGACAACTTCGAAAAGATACCCGAGGCAAGGGAGCAGTTCATCCTCGAGGGGATGATGTCGCATGCGCCTTTTCCGAATTTCCTCGGGATGCGATTCGAGGAGGTGCGGCTCGATTACGGCCGGCTCTCGCTTCCGTTTCGGCCGGAGTTCAATCAGCCTGCGGGGATGATTCACGGCGGCGTCATCGCATCGCTCATCGACACGGTGGTGGTCGGACCGTTGCTTTCGGCGTTGGACGCGCCGCCGAGAAAACTTCTGACGATTGACCTGCACGTTCACTACTTCGATGCCGGCATCGAGGAAGACCTCGTCGCCGAGGGCTGGGTGAAGCGACGTGGGCGGAGCATCGCGTTCGTGGGCGCGGAGGTCGCAACCGTTTCAGGGAAGCTCCTTGCGGAAGGCAACATGGCGTACCGCATCGTGCCGTAGGTGAATGATGCGCTCGAAGCGAATCGCCCGATGCTCCCGGACCCGCTCCAGGTGGCAGCGGATGAAGCGGAGGCGACGGGGCTCGAGCTCATTCCAATGCCTCTAGGTCACGGCGCGCCGCCTCGTGGCCGCGCCGAATGAAGTCGAGCCATGAGCGGCGATCGATGAACTGCTCGTAGAGGCGGATGCCTCGGATTTCCTCGTAGGGCAACGGATGGATCATCAGGCAGTGGTCTTGGATTCGCCGGAGCTGCATGCGAGCGGATTCGAGGTGTTGGCACTGCTGGGTTTGCGGGCTTGCACGGAGGATGCTGAACGTGGCCCGGTGCCAACCCGTGTGATCTTCACCCCGAAAATTTTCTGGATAGAAGGCATTTACGCCGACGTAGAAGTCGATCTCGGGGTGGTGATCCACCAAGGGGTCCACCGGAAAGATGTTGACCACGCCGCCATCGCCGCACTGCGCGCCGTCCACCTCGAAGGGGCGCATGAAAAGCGGGAGCGTGACCGCGGCGCGCACGACCTGGGGCAAGGGCATC
>CAMYMX010000441.1 GCA_947259605.1 uncultured Polyangiaceae bacterium
GCGAACGACTTCGCGGATCACGAAGCAGACAGCGGCCGACGCACCCTGCTCTCCGGGGGCTCGGGTGTGATTCCCGAAGGCAAGTTGACCGCACGGCAGGTCGAACGCGCTGCACAATCCGCCGCGCTGCTGCTCCTGCTCTACTCCTCTGGTCTCGTTTTCCTCGGGCGCAGCTTGACTCCGTTCTATGCACTCGCGGCCTTGCTGCTGATGTGGCTCTACAGCTTCGACCCGGTTCGCTTGAGCTATCGCGGCGGGGGCGAGTTGCTCCAGGGAATCGGGGTCGGTATCGGCCTCCCTTCGCTCGGGTACTATCTCCAGACCGAAATCGTCTTCGCGCCGGGCTGGGTGATCGGTCCAGCCGCGCTCCTTGGCGTCTGCAGCAACGTGCTCACCGCCCTCCCCGACGTCGAGGACGATACCGAGGCCCAGAAGCAAACCTGGCCCGTTCGTCAGGGGACGCGATCTGCGCGGCGTTTTGCCTCTGCAGGGATTGCGTTTGCCGCCCTTGCGATCTTCGCTTTTACGCCGTCGGTTCCGATCCCGGCGAAAGCCGTGGTGGCGATGGCGCCGCTTCTGCCCCTCCTGGCCGGCGCTCGCGCCGCAGACCCTTTTCGGGCCGCCTGGTGGTCGAGCATCGCGCTCAACCTTCTGGTCGGGCTCTGGGCGCTCGCGATGCTGCTAGCGGCCTAGCTGCTCAGGCCGAGCGAGGCGGCAAGCTCTTCGCGAAGCGCATCGAAATCACGACTGGCATCGGCTTGGGCGTCGAGCCTCCACGCGTCTACGGGAACGCAATTCCTTTCAGCGAGGAGTCGATAGAGCGAAAGCTCTTCTTCAGGCTCGCGCGAAAAAGGAAACGGATTTCGCGCAGCGTCATCGGCGAGCTTCGGGTACCAGTCGTCGTCTGCCTTGATGAGAGTCAGAATGTCGCGACCGCGGCTTTCCGTCCGCTGCAGAAAGTCGATGCCGAAGGGCTCGATTCCCTGACGAGCGTCGGGGTCACGGCGCACCCAGCGAGCCCAGTCGAAGCCGTACATGAAGTCGTGCACGTACCGAAATCGAATCACCGACTGCTGACCGTAGAGAGTCATCAAGCCGACCGTGAGGCGCGTGACCTTCTCGAGATAGCTCGCGTAGTCGGGGGCGGCCGATGCGTGGCGGTGGATCGACGCGAGATAGAAATCGAAGTCCCAGAAAAGATTTTCAGGAAAGCTGCGAAGCTGCGCCTCGGCGAACGCCGCGGCCGCGGAAGCAAGGTGCGGCAACTGCTGCGAGTCGGCGAGGGCGGACACGACTTCGGTTGGCGAGCTTGCAGTCTTGCGACCCGGATCGAGGCTCAACGCGCCGAACCGGGTTTGCTGAATCCTGGACTCGATCTCGAGCAGCGGGGTGATCGATTCGTCTATCGCGCGGGCCGTCATGTCCATACCAGTCGTAGCCACAGGATCAGCGCGGCCACCGTCGTACTATGCCAAATTGCGCGATGAAGGAAACGTTTGTAGTCGCCCTGCGCTCGAAATGCGTTGGTGACGGCGTCATTACTGACCTTTCGCATCGCCACGAAGTTCCACACGATGATCGCCAGGGCGGGCGCGACGGCCCAGAGCGGCAGCCATTTTGGTTTGGCGAAGGAAGCGCCGAGCCAAACCGCGGCCCCAAGCAAGACGCAGGCTTCAGTGAGCCTGCGAGCGGTGGCGTTCCCGAAGACAGAGGCGCAGGTGCGCTTTCCTCCGACGCGATCGCTCTCTTCGTCGGACAAGCCGCTTGCGACGCCGCTCCCGAGGCTGAGCAGCGAGAACCCGGCAACCCAGAGCCAGACGCTCGGCGTGAGGGCGCCCGACTGCAGGTAACTGTTATAGAGGGGCAGCACCATGCCGACGCCGAACATCTCCAAGAGCTCCCCTCCGCCTCGGTAGTTCAAGCGCAGCGGCGGTAAAGTGTACGCCACGAAAACGAGCATGCTAAGCAGCCCCCCTTCGAATGCAAGCGGCCGTCGCAGCGCCAGCTCTGCACCGGCAGCGACGAGGAGTGTGGCCCCGCCAAAGAGCAGACCTGCGATCCCGACCGCGCGCGCATCGAGGATGCCATCGGGGATGGTCTTGGGGGAGCAACCATCGGGAAACATCTTTCGCTTAATCGCATCGACTTCGCGGTCGCCCCAGTCGTTGAGCAAGACGATGAAGCCGAGCCCGAGAACGGTGAAGCCCACGCCCCATCCGAGCGCACGCGCGTCGAGCCCATTCGATGGGCTTGCTCCGATCAGCTGCCCGAAGAGCGCCGGCACGAACAGCTTGGGCCAGCTCGCAGGCTTGAGCGCGTAGAGCCATCGCGCCAGAGCCGAACCGTGAAGATCGCCGCCTGTGAGCGAAGCTTTCATCAACGCTCCGGAGAATCCACGAGCTTAGCCGGGCCTGGCGCGTTGCTCTCGATGTGTTTGGCCCGGGCTTCCCACTTGGCGCGCGCCATCGCCCGCATATCCTTGACCGAGTCCATCTCGTCCACAATCTCGAGCCCGATGAGCGTTTCGAGAACGTCCTCCATCGTCACCACGCCATCGACACCACCGTACTCATCGACCACGACGGCGATGTGCTCTCGATGGTCGAGAAGCTTTTCGAAGAGAGCGGGCAGCGGAAGGGTATCGGGGACCATCAAGGCCTCTCGGGCAAAGCCCCGAATCGGGATGTCCAATTCGTCGCGCGCCGCTCGAAGAAAGAGCTGATCTTTTAAGATGTATCCCGTCATCTCGTCGGATGTCTTCTTCCAAATCGGGATCCGAGAGAAAATCATGGAGCCGCGCTGCGCGATCGCATCCCGCACGGTCGTGTTTTCTTCCAGTGAGTACATCACGGTGCGGGGCGTCATGATGTCTCTCGTCCGTAGCGAGCCGAAGTGAAACAAATTGCGGAGTATTCTCATCTCGGACTTGTCGAAGACGCCCTGCTCTCCACCGACGCGCGCCAAGGCCGCGAATTCCTCACGCGAGAGCTTGTCTGAGACCCGCCGTCGCTTGAGAAAACCCGTCAGCTTCTCGGACAGCCAGACCAGCGGCAGCATGATCAAGATCAGGGGCGGCAAGACCGCCGACATGAATCCGGCCAAACGTCGCCAGTACATCGTGCCGAGCGTCTTGGGAATGATTTCGGCGAGAAACAAGATGAGCAGGGTCAACGCTGCCGACGTGATCGCCAACACCTCGGAACCCCACAAGCGTTGCGCTTCGGCGCCGACCCCGGCCGCGCCGACGGTATTCGCGGTGGTGTTGAGCGTCAGAATCGCAGCGAGGGGTCTGTCGACCTGGGATTTGAGTGCGCGCAACCTGCCGCCGACCCTGGGCCGATCCTGTTCGAGCTTTGCGAGGTGCGACGGAGTGACGCTGAGGAGCGCCGCCTCGAGGATCGAGCAGAGGAACGAAACGCTGAGCGCGATCCCCGCATAGACGAAGAGAAGAGTCATCCAGAGGCCCGGTTTGGCCTTAGGTCCGCGTCACCGTGGCGCCTAAAGGGGCCATGGTGACGGAGCTCGCTGATCTGCTGCTGTACCGAAAACGCCTCTCGCGGAAGGAAATCGGCGACGGCTTGCTGCAGCACCGGGTTGCGAATCCAGTGCGCGCTGTGGATCGGAACGGGCATCAGCCCACGCCTCAATTTGTGTGTGCCCTGGGCTCCGGCTTCGAAGCGGCGCATCTGATGGTCGATCGCGTGCTCGATGAGACGATAGTAACAGAGCTCGAAGTGAAGCATGTCGTGGCGCTGGGTCGCTCCCCAATATCGTCCGTAGAGGTG
>CAMYMX010000442.1 GCA_947259605.1 uncultured Polyangiaceae bacterium
TGGCTCGCCGAGCAGGTGCTCGGTCCGGAAACGCCGGTGGGCTGGTGCTGGTTGATCGAGAACTACGATCGCATCCGCGACTTGATCGAGAAGACGATTCCGGGTTTCGAAGACTTCAACGCGCGTGTGCGCAAGCCTGGCGGTTTCCACCTTTACAACAGTGCGCGCGAACGCCGGTTCGATACCCAAAGCGGCAAAGCGCAGTTCACCATCAACCCGGCGCCCGACCTCGCGCTGCCCGATGGTTGCTTCCGAATGATGACCGTGCGCACCCACGACCAGTACAACACCACGGTCTACGGAAACGACGACCGTTACCGAGGCGTTCGTGGCGGCCGTCGCGTCGTGTTCATGAACCAAGCCGACATGGAGCAAGCTGGCATCGCGGCGGGCTCCAAGGTCGACATCCGCAACGATTTCGGGGGCGAACAGCGCATTGCGCCCCGGTTCACGGTCGTCCCCTACCCCATCCCGAGCCGCTGCGTCGCCACGTATTTCCCCGAAGCCAACGTCCTGGTTCCTCTCGATCGATACGCCGAAGGCAGCTTCACGCCGGCCTCCAAAGACGTCACCGTTCGCCTGGCCCCAAGCGCGTAGGGAGCCCTACAGGCGGCGCAGGATTTCGTCGGCCGCGCGTTCGCCCGACTGAATCGCGCCTTCCATGTAGCCGATCCATTCGGTGGCCGCCTCGGTGCCGGCCCAGTGGATTCGGCCTTCGGGCTTGCGAAGGTGCGCGAACGATTTGGTGAGCACGCCGGGCGGCAGGCCACCGACCGGGCCTCCGCGTGACCAGGGCTCCGCACCCCAGTCGAGCTCGTGGTATTCCTGAAACGATTTCGCTTCGTCGCCGAAGTAGCGCGCGAGTGCATTGGCCACGCGGCGCTTTCGGTCGGAGAGAGGTTGTGCAGACCATTGCCGCGCTTGGCTTCCAACGACGAAGCCGACCAGCGCCGGCTGCCGACCGTCATGCGAGGTGTTGTCGTAGACGACGCTGAGGGGCCCGTCCGAGCTGACCACCTCGCCCGAGAAGCCTGCCTCGCGCCAGAACGCGCGTTCATAGGTGACGAGCACCTTCACCGCTGCGCCCATTGCAAAGCGCTGCGTGACTTGGTCGCGGCCCACCGAGACCGAGGGCTGGTATTCGATTCGCCCGGCGAGCGGCGGCGGCACGGCGACGACAGCGAAGCGCGCAGCGACCGATTTCGAGTCGGAGTGCGCCTCGACGCCGTCTTGGTTCTGGACGATCGTGCGAACCGCTGCGCCGAGGATCAGCGCATCGCCGAGCTCTTTGGCGAGCGCGTTTGAAATCGACTGCGCCCCGGGCACGAAGCGATCCTGCTGTGCTCCGCCGCTGGTCTCCGAGTGGCTCAGCAGGCCGCCCCCGGCGTTGAGGTACATCAGGAAGTAGAGCGCCGAAAGCTCGCGCGCCTCGGCGCCAAAAATCGAGCGAATGGCGGCATCCATCACCGCCAGGATCTTGCCCGACTTCACGAACCGGGCCCGCCAGGTCTGAAGCGTTTCGCCATCGAGCTCCTCGGCGCCCTCCGCGCTCATCGGCGCGGTCGGCGAGATTTTCTTCTGCACCCGGTGGAGGTAGCTGAGCGCCCCCTGCATCTGAATCAGAGAGGGCAGCGACATCGAGGCAACCGACCGCTTGTAGGTCGACACCTTCCCCTCGACTTCCAACACCTTCTTGCCATCGGTGTACGTCGGGAAGGTTTGAATCCCAAGCTCGTTCGCAAGCGCGTGCACACGCTCTTGCCCCGGACCGATCCACTGCCCACCCAGGTCGAACGTGGCTTGGCCAATCTGTTCGGTCCGAGTCCGTCCGCCAACACGATCACGCGCTTCGACGACGAAGACGGACTTCCCCTGAGCCCGAAGCTTACGCGCCGCACAAAGCCCCGACAGCCCAGCTCCGATCACAACCACGTCCGCCCGATCACCCATCGCGACGGTTATAGTACGCGGCTGGGGGGTTACTCAATTTTGGTGATTCTCGCTCGCTGTCGGCCCCGTCGACGGGGCGATTTTCGAAGGTCGAACGACTGGTTGATGACGAAGATCTCGTCTGCGTCCGGGAGTGTCCTCAAATGTGTCGGGCGCTGTGGGCTCAGCTGCGATCGACTTGCTGTGTCGAGCTCTACGATGAAGTCGGTGCCCGGACGGGCCAAGGCAGAGAACTGCGCGACGCCTGAAGGATTGGTCTGAGCCACGCTTGTCCCGTTGAGAAGGACGGGAAGGCCGGCACCGTTCTTCGCTCGGATGATGAAAACAGCGAGCCGCTTCTCAGGTTTGCATCTGAGCGTGATCTTCAATGCCCCCGAATGGGGCTCTCCGACGGGGCCGAAGGTGCGCAGCCTCAGAAATTTCGGCTCGGATGGGGCGACGTGTCCCTCCGGGCAATCGTGTTCGACTCTAAATCGTTTGCCGGGCTTGCCGTCGACGCTCGATCGCGCCAGACCGTTCGAATCCGTCTCCCCTGCGGCTTGGCCGTCGACAGAAACACGGACTTGGCGGAGCGGCCGGCCCAGATCTGATTCGACCGCAAAGACGACGTCGACTGTCGGCGCGGAGGCGGTGGGCGCCTGACACGACGCCGACACCCCAGCGCCGACGATGAGTATCCAACGATGCATCAGCGACATGCACCCCGCGCCAAGCTGGCAGATGGGTCGCAACGGAGCTTGGCCCTGAGCACGGTGACTACGTCTCGGAGCGTCCGGTCGTCAGGAAAGAGCTCCGTAAGCGTCTCGTACTGACGCAGTGCAGCCGGGAAGTCGTTCGATGCGATGAGGGCTGCGGCGTGCCGCTCCAGCGCCTCTCGCTCGTCGGGCGCGAGCTCTTTGATGAGCGCACGACGCTCGACCTCTTCCCGGGTGAACGACTCATGGGATCGTGGAAGCGCGTCCGAGCGGGCGGCACCGATTTCCTGGCGAGGAGCGCGAACCTCGGTGAGCGTCTCGCGCAAGGCATCGGTAATCAGCCATTGTTGGTGGACGACCGAACCAAGGCCAGCGAGGACAGCGAGAGCCGTGCTGACCTCGATGATCTCGCGCCTGTACCTCGACAGCAGCGAACGCCGTGCTCGCAGCGTTTGCTTTGCTTCATGCTTGGCACGGTCGCGGTCCTCGCTTTGCGAGCTCTCCGGAACCGGATGAACGGCCCCAGCGAATGCTGGCTCGGGACTGGAGAGCTGGGCGCGATCGACCAAGGTCCGCTCCTCGTCCGCGTCCCAAAGGATGAGCGTTGGAGGCTCCGTCATTGGCCTCCTCCGTGGTCTGGCGGCCGTTCGAACAGGTGATGGATCCGATAGCCGCTTTTGGGATCGTAACCGAGCACTTCGGATACATGGGTCACATAGCGCAAGCCATCGGAGCCGCGTGAAACCTGGACGATGGTGTCCACGGCCGAGGCGATTTGAACGCGGAGGACCGCGAGCGGCACCTCGACGTCGGTCATGAGGGCCATCGTTTCCAGTCGGCTCAGCGTGTCGATGGGGAGCGTGGCGTGAACCGTGGAGAGGCAACCCCGATGACCAGAGATCATGGCTTGAATCAGGTCGAGCGCTTCGCCGCCACGTATTTCGCCGATCACGATTCGGTCGGGGCGCATGCGAAGAGTGGCCCGGAGAAGGTCGCGAATCGTAACGCTGCCGTGGCCGCGAATGTCCGGCGGCTGCGACTCCAACTGCACGACGTGACGGAGCCGAACCCGAAGCTCCTGAGAATCTTCGATGACCACGACGCGCTCGTCATCCGAAGCAAGCGATGCC
>CAMYMX010000443.1 GCA_947259605.1 uncultured Polyangiaceae bacterium
CCTCTATTCGCCGGCGTCGGCGGTGTCGGCGACGCCACCGTTGACGAGCTCTTTGAGCTCTTTGCCGACCTTGAAAAACGGCAGTCGTTTCTCAGGAACCGGGACCGGCCTCCCCGTACGCGGGTTGCGTCCACTGTACGACTTGTATTCGCGCACCGTGAAGCTACCGAAGCCGCGGATTTCGATCCCCTCCCCCTGCTCGAGCGCTGACGTCATCGAGTTGAAGACGCAGTTTACAACTTGTTCAGCTCGGCTTTTGGTGATCTTCGTCCGCTGGGCTACAGCGTCGATGAGCTCCGACTTCGTCATCGATTCTTTCCCCATTGGCCGCTGAGTATATCTACGGCCTTCGGCGCGTCAACAGCAATTTCGCATACTTGCGCACTTCATGCACAGGGTGGCGCCGGGCCGGTGCCAGTGAGGAGGAAGAGTTGCAGCGCTGTTTTGTGAGGCGAATCGCAGTGTCGAGTGCGATGCCTCAGGCCGTGCGGTCCAGCGCAGCGACCAGATCCGCGATCAGCTCCGCCGTGTCTTCGATCCCCACCGCATAGCGAATGAGGTTGTTCCGGATGCCGATCGCCTCGCGCTCCTTGGTGCTGAGCTCGAAGTAACTCATCAGCGCGGGCTGCTCGATCAAGGACTCGACCCCGCCAAGACTTGGCGCGATTCTCGGGATCCGGCACGCGTCGACGACACGACTGGTTCCATCAAGATCTGCGTCGACTTCGAAGGTCACCACGCCTCCGAAGCCGGTCATCAGGCGCTTAGCCGTGTCGTGGTTGGGGTGAGATGGCAGCCCCGGATACCAAACCCGGCGTACCCTCGGATGCCGCTCCAAGCGCTCGGCAAGCGCCTGCGCCGAGGCATTTTGCTGTTCGACACGAAGCGCCAAGGTCTTGATGCCGCGGTGAACCAGATACGCCGCGTGCGGATCGAGGCAGGCGCCAAAGACGCTTCGAAGGTCTCGAACCAGGGAAACGATCCCGGCCTTCCCCGCCACGACACCCCCGAGGACGTCGTTGTGGCCGGCGAGATACTTGGTTGCGCTGTGCACCACGATGTCGATCCCGAAGCTTGCCGGCCGGAAGTTGACGGGCGTCGCAAAGGTGCTGTCGATGAGCGTCTTGACCTTCTTCGCGCGGCAAACTTCAACGAGCTGCTCGAGGTCGGGAACGGTCTGGTACGGGTTGGTCGGCGCCTCCGCGATCACCAAACGCGTCTCGGGTCGAATCGCGGCCCTCAGCGCCTCCACGTCCGCGGGCGGGACGAGGGTGCTCGATACCCCAAAACGGTCTAGGAAAGTCGTGACAAACTGGCGCGTTCGACGATAGCAGTCCGCAAACAGGATCACGTGCGACCCGGACTTGACCAGCGCGAGAATCGTCGAGGTCATGGCGGCCATTCCGCTCGCAAAGGCGGCCGCATCCTCTGTGTCTTCAAGCGCCGCGACTTTCTCTTCGACCAGTCGCACGGAGGGGTTCCCGTAGCGCCCGTACTCTTCGCGATCTTTTCGCCCCTCGAAATAGGCAATGAGCTCCGCGGTGTCGGCAAACGAATAGGTGGCCGTCTGCGTAATCGGGGCGACCAGGGCGTCGTAGGGATACGTCCTTGGCTCACCCCCATGAACTGCCAGCGTCTTTTGGGAGATGTCCTTCTCGTCAGGCACTAAGGCCGGAGCCTAGGTGAGCGGATCTGACGGTGCAAGCACCAGTTCCGAACGCGCAACTGCGCCTGACGTCCTCCGGAAGCGCTAGAGCTGCGTGCAGGTCCCCGCAGTTACGTCGCGCACGCAGTCGAAAGAAGGGTCGCCGGCGCCGGGAACGGACGCCTGCCCGTTGCGTACGTAGAGCCGGTCGGTGGACGGGCCGGTGAACGTCGGAGCAGAGCCGGCGTAGATCACGGCGGCGTAGTCCTCGGAATGCGTCAAACTGACCACGCCGATGGTCGCCACCGAGCCGCTTCTAAAGTTGACGTTGCCCGTGTTGGCGCTGCGTCCGCCGTAGGAAACGATCACATGGCCGAGAATCGATCCGTCCGAGCCCTGCGCAAAGTCGATCCCGCGCCAGAAGGTGGGCGTGGCAATGTCCATGCTCGTGAATGTGATCCAATCGGTGCTCGTGCCCTGGGCATCGAGAACACCGTCGTTGCCCTCGCCCACTCGAAGGCGTCGATCGCTGGCAAATCGAAGCTCGTTTCCAGGCTCGATGGTCCAAATAGGCACCGGATCGAAGGGGTTCGACTGCCGGAGCTCGAAGTCGCCGTGCATCATGTACGGAACGTCATTCCGAGGCCAGGTCGCGGTCGTGTTGACGACGTCGCCGACGACCCAGAACCCATCGTGTCCGAAGGTGCCGGTCGTGTTGTTTCCAGCCAACATGTTGCCTGTTCCAAAGCGTCCGACGAAGTTCCCGTTCATGCGAACCGCGGAGAAGCGCGAGCCGATGACCGTGTTGTCATTGCACGCGCCGCCGCAATGGGTCGTGTCTGCGAAGGTCATTCCGTAGCCGTTGCTGCCGGCGATCACGGTGTTCGCGATAGCTGGGGTTGCGGGATTGCCTCCGTTGGGCTCGACGGTAATCGCAGCACGCGAGGTCGCAGCGCCGGATGTTGGGCTAGAGCCCGCGGATAGTAGCATCGCGTTTGAGATTCTCGTGACGCCCGCGCCTCTGCCCCGAAGAAGGATGCGGTTCCAGTAGGCCGCCCCGGCAACCGGCTCGAGGACGACCGGCTCGCTCGGACTCCCATCGACCACGAGCTGGCTGTCGGTCATCCTGATCGCTCCATCGAGAGGCATCTCAACTCGGTTGCCCGCGTGGATGTTCAACGAGCCGTTCGTAATCGAGAGGCTGCCCGTAGGACGAATCGGCTGTGTCGAGGCATCGCTCGCGACCGGCTTGTGCCAAACCATGTCCGCCCCGGCGATCGACCCCGCACGGACCTGTAGCGGCGCTTCATAGATGTTCGAGGGGCTGAGCACGTCGTCGAAGCCAGCCATCGCGGCGGTGACCGAGGTGCCGGTCACATCGAGCACGTTGTTCTCGAACGACCTCAGCCCGGCGTCAGCCGAAACGTAAACGCCCAGCGCTCCGGCTTCGTCGCTCCGGAATACGCAGTTCTCGACGATCGCAACACGGGCACTCGGTGTGACTGGATTGTCGACGCGTAGACCCCCGTAGACCCCCGAGCCGAAGCCTTCGACCCTGACGTTTCGGAGGACCGTGCCCGCTCCAATGCGATCGTCGAAATGAATGCCATCCCAGGTGCCGCTGTCGGCCAGCATTCGAATTGGCGCCTCCGGGCTGCCCGCCGCGACGAGAGTTCCATCCTCCCCGTTCGTGGAAACCGCGAGTCGCCGGCCCGCGGCGAATCGCATTTCGGTTCCGGGCGCGATGGTCATCGTGCTTCCGTCGCGAACGCTGATGTCGTTGCTGAGATAGTACGGCACGCCATAGTTCGCCCAGGAGGCGTCTGCCCGGCTGACGAGAGAGCCACGCACAAACACCCGGTCCTCTCCGTTGCCGAAGAGGTCGAGGTTGGGGCCAAGCGTCGAGACATCATCCGAACCGATGTTGATCGGGGCCCTTCCGTTGGACGTGAGCCGATTGCCGTCGAACCAGCCGATACTCTCTGATCCGGCGCCCGCCCGTGCGTAGAGTCCGTAGTTCAGGCTCTCTCGAACGATGGAGCCGGTGATGACGGGCGCCGCGCCGCTGAGAACTTCGACCGCACCACGATTGGTGTCCGTATTCACTCTTCCGCCGAATTCGAC
>CAMYMX010000444.1 GCA_947259605.1 uncultured Polyangiaceae bacterium
CGCTGCACTGATGGCGATCGGCGGGGCGATCGCTTTTGCGCTCGGCGCTGGCGACGCTGGAGAGTACGTCGAGCCGGCGCCTGCGGCGGTTCCAGAAGCCTCGCCCGAGAAAGCGGCGCGCAAAGGGGAGCCTATCCCTGCCGCCAAGCCTGGCACCGTCAATCTCGACTGATGCGGCGCCGCCGCTGAGATGAATTGGACTCGGCCTAGACTAGAGTCAGGGCTTCAGCTTGATCGTCATGTCGATCATGCGTTCCTGCCTGCCGGTGTACGGCGGGTAGAACCAGTGCAGGAGCGAGAGCCACGGGCTGGTGAAGACTGGGCGCATCTTGCTGAACTCCACGAAGCCCTCGTAGCCGTGGTAGTGGCCGATGCCGCTCGCGCCAACCCCGCCAAACGGCAGGTCGTGCTGAGCGACGTGGATGATGCAATTGTTGATGGTGACCCCGCCCGAAATCGTGCTGTAGAGCAGCTTCTCCTTTCGCGCGCGATCGTTGGTGAACACATAAAAACCGAGAGGCCGGTCTCGGTGAGTCACGTACTCGATGGTCTCGTCCAAATCTTTGTAGGTCATCACAGGAAAAAGCGGGCCGAAGATCTCTTCTTTCATGATCATCATGTCCTCGGTCACGTTGAGCACGAGGTACGGCGGGAACTTGCGAAGCACATCGTTGAAAGACGCATTCGGGACCAACGGGACGAGCTTCGCGCCCTTTGCCTCGGCATCCTCGAGCGTCATGCGCAGGCGCCGGAATGCCTTGTCATCGATGACCGAGGTGTAACTGTCGTCGTTCGTGTCCGGATAGCGCTCGGCGACGAGGCGTTGCGCTGCGGCGACGAATCGATCCTCGCTCCCCTCAGGAAGAAAGAGGTAGTCCGGCGCCAAGCAGGTCTGGCCTGCGTTGACGAGCTTCGCGTACATGATTCGCGAAGCTGCCTCGTCGAGGTCGAAATCGTCACAGACGATGGTCGGCGACTTGCCGCCGAGCTCGAGGGTGACCGGCGTCAGGTTTTCGGCCGCCGATCGCATGACCGTGCGACCCACGTCCGCCGAGCCGGTGAAGATGATGTGATCGTAGGGCAGCGTGGAGAAGTCTCCGGCACGAACCCCCGGGAGGATGGCGACGACCTCTTCCGGGAACACCTCGCTGAACTTGTCGGCAAGCAGGCGGCAAAGGTGCTGCGAGTTGCTCGCCATCTTGATCATCGCTCGGTTGCCGGCGGCCAAGACGCTGACGAGCGGGCTCAAGGATCCCCACGACGCCCTTGGGCTGCGGGATGAGCCGGTTGGAGCCGGTCGCAAAGAGCCACGAAATCGGCCGACGCTGCGGCTTGATCCATTTGCGAAGCTTCTTCCGCGTGTGACGAAGTCCGTCGATGACCGGAAAGATTTCGAGAATCTTCGACTCCTCCGCACAGCGGTGCCCGAAGTCTTGAGCAATAGCCTCGACGATCGCGTCGGTGTTTTCCAGCAGGATTCGCTCGACCGCGTCTAGGCGCGCTTTTCGTTCCTGAAGACTTGGATATGGATCCCGCAAATACGCCTCGCGTTGGAGCTTGTAGACGCGCTGCGCCTCGTTTTCGATGGACTGGATCGAGCGAATTTGAGCGGTTTGGGCCATAGCCGACTAGTTGTAGCGTTACCCTGCGGTCCACCGCAAGCCCCACCCGCGGGCCCCGATCGGGCTATTTGCCCGCGACTTTGGACTCTAGCTCCAGCCAACGCGTCATCATTCGGTCTATTTCCCGCTGCAGCTCGCCTTGGCGCGCCACAATTGCAGGAACTTCTTCGGTGCGGTCGGCGTAAAGCGCCGGGTCATTCAGGAGCGCTTCGACCTCGACGGCCTCTGCTTCGGCGCGTTCGATCTCGACCGGGAGCCGCTCGAGCTCCTGCTTCTCTTTGTACGAGAGCTTCTTTCCTTTGCCAGTCGAGCTGCTCTTGGGCTTGGGGGCGCTCTTGCCGGCGCTTCGCTTGCGTTCTGCCTGACCCGCGGCGCGTTGTTCTCGGTAGTCGCTGTAGTTCCCCGCGTAGGCGATGACCCGGCCGTCACCCTCGAAAGCGAGGATCTTGGTGGCGACGCGGTCGAGGAAGTAGCGATCATGGCTGACGATGAGCGCGGTTGACTTCGATTCCACCAGCATCTCTTCGAGTGCAGCAAGCGTGGCGACGTCGAGGTCGTTCGTCGGCTCGTCGAGGACGAGCACATTGGCCGGAGCGAGCAGCAGCTTCGCCAAGGCCACGCGCGCGCGCTCGCCGCCAGACAGCGATGACACCTTGTCCCGTGTGCGATGCGGGGCGAAGAGGAAGCGCTTGAGGTAACTTCGGATGTCGATCGAGCGACCTTGGAATGTTACCTGAGGCCTATCGGGCGCGACGTTCTGCTGAACGGAGTCATCTTCGCTGAGGCCGCTTCGACCTTGATCGAAGTAGGCGAACTTGGTGTTCGCTCCAATGACGACGCGACCCCGCGTAGGTTCGAGCTCGCCGAGGAGCACGCGCAGCAAGGTGGTCTTGCCAGCACCATTCGGACCGACGATCCCGAGGCGATCTCCGCGCGACAAGATCAAGTCCAGCGAATCGACCAGCTCGAGGGCGCCAAGTTGCACCCCGAGGCCATGCGCTTCGAGCACGGTGCCGCCGAGTCGCTGAGTCTGTGCGGCGAACCGTGCGACCTGCTCGGCCTTGGGACCTCCGGCATCGCGTAGCGCCTCGGCGCGATCGACGCGCGCCTTTGATTTGCTGGTCCGGGCTTTGGGAGACCGACGAAGCCATTCGAGCTCGGTCCGGAGGAGGTTCTGACGGTTCGCCTCGGCGCGATCGGCGTGGGCCAGCCTATCGGCTTTGGCTTCCAAATAAGCATGCCAACCGCCCTCGTAGCTGTACACCCTGCCCTGGTCGATTTCGAGCGTTCGGTTCACCACCCGGTCGAGAACGTAGCGGTCATGCGTGATAAGAAGGAGCGCGCCGCTGTATTGCTCCCGCAGGTAGGTCTCCAGCCAATCGATCGTATCAGCGTCGAGGTGGTTGGTGGGCTCATCGAGAATCGCCAAAGTGGGTTCTTCGACCAGAAGCCGAGCGAGCGCTACGCGCCGCCGCTCCCCGCCGCTCATCTCATCGACGCTTCGGTTGATCTCGCGTAGGCCGAGTTGCTGGAGAAGCACGTCGACGCGAAGGCTGTTGTCCCAGCCTCCGAGCCGCTCGACCTCCTGCGCAGCGGCCGCCTGCGGCTCGGTGTACGCTTCCCATCCGGCTTGCTGTGCGGCGATCCGATGGCTGAGCTCCTCGTGTCGCTCGAACGCCTCGGCCCAAGCGCCGAGCCCTTCGAGCACGACGTCTCGCGCGTTCCGGCCCTCCGGCAGCGTCGGTTCCTGTGACAAGTAACGAATGGTCGCTTCACGCCGGCGTGCGACCCGCCCAGCGTCAGGCTGCTCTTCACCCACCAAGATGCGCGCCAATGTCGACTTACCCGAGCCGTTGTTCCCGACCAGCCCAACCCGCTCCCCTTCGTGCACCGAAAGGTCCACGCCATCGAGAAGTCGCGTCTCTCCGTAGGCTTTGCAGAGGCCTTCCGCCACCAAGATCGGCACGTGGGTCAGTTCCTCAAGGGTTTGTGAATGGGCCGTCGCCGAAGCTTGCTCGGGCGGGAACACACCATACGCTAATGCCGTCGAGATCGTCGAGCGTCCGGCCCTCTGGAAGCTGCGCGTAAACCGGCTCGGTGCCGTCGTAGCCGCCGTCGCGGCGCAAGTCTTCTTCGC
>CAMYMX010000445.1 GCA_947259605.1 uncultured Polyangiaceae bacterium
ACCTGAAACTACAGCCATTCTTCGGCAAAGATCGCAGTCGAGGTGAGAACGACGCCTTGCTTCAGAACAACCGATAGCTCGCATCGTTTCGGGCAACGTCGGTTGGATCTTCGCGAAGCTCTACGGTACCAGGAGATCACATGGATACGACCCTGCTTCGCTCAGGCCTCATCATTGATGGCCTGGGTGGTCCCGCCTTTCCTGGTCACGTGCTGCTACGAGGTGGCCGCATCGATGGGGTTCTACACGAAGGGGAGGCGACACCCGAAGCCGCACGGCATATCGATGCGACCGGCCGCGTGATCGCTCCCGGGTTCATCGACATGCACTCGCATGCGGATTGGCAGCTGCCGCTGGACGAACACCCGGAGCTCCTTTCGGGCATGCTCGAGCAGGGAGTCACGACGGTGGTCGGCGGCAACTGCGGAATCTCGCCTGCACCCCTGCGTCGCGAGACACTCGGCCGACTTCACGACTTCGCGTCGATCGCTCGGGATCGTCCCTTCGACTACAGCTGGGAGTCGTTCGCCGAGTACCTGGAACAGATGGAAAACGGCAGACTCGCTCTCAACCTAGCCGAGCTCGTCGGGCACTCGACGTTGCGTTACGCCGGGTCGGATGCCGCGCGCGGTCCCATGCCGATCGAGGATCTCTCAAACTGTCTCGACCGCCTGAGGCAAAGCCTCGACGAGGGAGCATGCGGCCTGAGCTTTGGCCTCGGGTACGACCCGGGAATGTACTCCTCGCTGGAAGAGCTACAGGCTTTCTGCCAGGTGGCGGCGGAGGCTGATGCCACCGCAACGGTTCACCTAAAAGCCTATTCGCGCATCTCGCCCTGCTACCCTCTGACCACCCCGGAGGCCCACAACGTGCGTGCTCTGCGCGAGATGCTGGAGGTGGCACGCCAAACGGGTGTGAGACTCCAGCTCTCCCACTTCATCTTCGTCGGACGACGCAGCTGGCCGAGCGTTGAGACGTGCCTCGCGATGGTGGACGCCGCCCGAAGCGACGGCCTCGACATCATGATCGACGCCTTCCCCTACACGTGCGGCAACACCACCATCCATGCACCGTTTCCCTACTGGTTCCTGGCTGGACTTCCCGGCGCATACCAGAGCCGCCTCGCTCGCATGCGACTGCGCGTCGAGCTCGAGGTAGGCTTCCGCTTGGCCGGTTTCATCTACAGTGATTTTCAGGTGATGGACGCGGGCGTTGAGGGGTGGGAGGACCTCAACGGGCTCACGATTGCGGAGATCGCTCGCAAATGGAAGACGTCGCCGTTCGACGCCATGCTCACCTTGGCCGAGCGAAGCAAAGGGGCGGCGACCATGCTGTTCCACAGCTACAGCGGCGAACCGCAAGACGAGCGCGCGCTCGAATCGGTGCTTGGCCATGAAGCATGTTTGTTCGAGACCGACGTGATCGTGAAGCGCGGGGGCCACCCCAATCCCGCTGCGCTCGGGACTTTCCCGCGGATCCTGGGGCCCTTCGTCCGAGACCGCCGGCTTTTCGATCTGGAAACAGCGGTTCACCGCATGACGGGTGCCAGTGCGAACCGCTTTGGCATCAGCGATCGCGGTGTGCTCGCATCGGGCAAAGCGGCGGACGTAGTGATCTTCGATGCAGCCCAAGTCGGCGACACCCCACCTGAGGGAAAGCAACCAGCCGGACGCTCACGCGGCATCGAGCACGTCTTCATCAACGGCGAGCATGCGGTGAAGTCAGGCGTGTATCAGTCTGGCGTTCGTGCAGGGCGCGTGATCCGTCCAAGTTGAGCTCCTACAGCTCCTGAATTGCGCAGAAAGCCCTATCTGTCTACTTTCGGTTTCAGGAAAGAAGGCGTTTGTAGGGGCTATCAGCGCCTTCGACCCACAGGGCAGCGCGATCGCGGTCTGGTCCGACTACGATGGCGTTTGGTTCAGCCGTTTCACTCGATCGGAAGGTTGGGGCGTCGCCGAGCTGGCTCACCCGACCCTGTCGCCGAGCTTCACCGATGTTGTCGTGGATTCAGGGGGGAACGCGGTGGCGACCTGGTTGCGGGCAAGTGACATGTGGTCCGCTCGATTCACGTCTTCGGAGGGCTGGGGCGAAGCCGCGGAGGTCGAACCCGGCATTACGCACGCGGCCCCCCCATGATCGCAGGCGATCCACAAGGCAACGTCATGGCTGCGTGGACGCAGAGCCTCAGCGGAGGCTTCACCATCCTGGCTAAACGCTTCACCCCTTCCGGAGGCTGGGAGGCGACCGAATACATTGGGACCGATATGGGTTCGGGGGTGGGGCGCTGGGTTGCAATGGATGCCCAGGGCAACGCGCTCGTGGTTTGGGATGAATCGTTCGTCGCGAATGACATCTGGGCGAATCGATTCACCCCTTCAGGCGGCTGGGGCGTGCCCGAACGGATCGAAGCCAACGACGGTTCGGTCGGAGTCCCATTCGTCACTATGCAGCCAAACGGCAACGCTATTGCAACCTGGTACCAGCGCATCAGTGGAACCTACAGGGTTGTGGTCAACCAGTTCGCCCCGTCCGGCGGCTGGAGTACCCCCCGCGTGATCGACGGAGGCGGCGGTGCATACGGTGGCCCTAACCCGCCCCAGGTCGGCATGGACGCGCAGGGCAACGCCGTTGCGGTCTGGAACCAAGACAACAACGTCCCGCTAGATCCTCGCTCAAACATCTGGGCCAACCGTTTCGATTGACCGGGGCGCCGCAGGCAGAGGGCGTTTGTTTTTCCTATCAGCCGCTACCACACCCAAGACGACACTTGGCTCAGGTCCGTCACGCTCCTCAGAGGCCGCAACATCATGTAAACACGCAGAAATTCGCCTCGCTCCAAATTGAACGGCACCGGCGATAGACAGGCGGGTTGTTCGAGGGATAGCGTGGCGATCTCTGGAGGGTTGAATGGACTTTGTTGTTGGAGCGACCGGTACGGTCGGGGGTGAAATCTGCGCGCTACTCACGAAAGCGGGACGAAAGGTGCGCGGGCTAACACGGCCCCAATCCGATCCCGGAAGGGTGGCGGAGCTCAAAAAGCTCGGCGTGGAAGTAATCGAGGGAGACCTCAAGGACAGCTCCTGGATGGCCAAGGCTTGCGACGGGGTGGAGACACTGTACACGACCGCCTCTGCCCTGCCCGTTCCCAAAGAGGGCGACGAGATCGGCACGGTCGATCTCGCCGGGCAGAAGAGCCTCATCGCCGCGGCGAAGGCCGCCGGCGTCCAGAACGTTGTTTACACTTCGTTCCCTCGCTACGACGATGTCCACTTCCCTCTCGGTGACGCGAAGAACGCAGTCGAAGAGGCGATCAAGACATCGGGCGTTCCGTACACGATTCTGCAGGCTTCCTTCTTCAATGAAACATGGCTCAGCGCGGCGGTCGGATTTGACTGGGCAAGTGGCGCAGTGCGCGTCTACGGCGACGGCAATCAGAAGGTTGCGTTCATCGCTGCCAAAGATGTCGCCAAGTACGCGGTCGCGAGTCCAGGCAACGCGAGTGTGAAGAACCGCGTTGTGAAGGTCGGCGGCCCGGAATCGGTCACGCCAAACGCGGTGGTGGGCATGTTTGAGGCAGCCGGCAAACCCCTCAAGGTAGAACACGCGCCCGAGTCCGCATTGCAAGAGCAACTCGCGGGGGCCGACAACGATGTCATGAGGTCTTTCTTGGGCTTGATGATCACGATCTCCCGCGGAGACGGGATCGACACCGCGGCGGCGCACGCCGCGTACCCAAGCGTCGAGTTGACCA
>CAMYMX010000446.1 GCA_947259605.1 uncultured Polyangiaceae bacterium
TCGACGCTCGCGGATATCGCGACGCTATCGAACCGAAAAAGGCTGGG
The DNA here is from genome assembly GCA_947259605.1 of uncultured Polyangiaceae bacterium. Taxonomy (GTDB): domain Bacteria; phylum Myxococcota_A; class Polyangia; order Polyangiales; family Houyiibacteriaceae; genus SG8-38. The sequence continues at coordinate 48 of CAMYMX010000446.1, forward strand.
AGTGGCAGTGCAGGTGTCACCGCCCTTCTGGCCTGTATCTGCGAAGCAAAGCGTGCAGCTGTCTCTTGATCGTTGGACTAGTTGAACCGACCAACTCTTCCAGTTCGTCAACCGAAACAAGGCAACCACCCCTTTTATCCGTTCTTGTTACGTCCCATAAGAACGTCATGAGCGACTCTAACAAATCTTCCAAACCCGGCGGCTTCTTGGAAGCCCCGCAACCTCCGTTCGAAGGCGCGCCTGTTTCGCGGGATGTGAGTTCGTGGGCTGAGAAGATAGTCGAAGAGGCGGAGAGCAATCCGCAGGGTGGACGCGAGAAAGTCGCCAACAAAGCCGAGAAGAAAGCGCCGAGCGGAAAGGCGAAAGGTAAGGGCGGCGACAAGGTCGGGCATTCGTTCACCTCAAGCGCCGGGCGCTCGCTGCCCTCTGACAAGAAGCAGCAGGTCGGCAACAAACGGACTGGCAGTGGCGTATCGATCGGCGGGACAAACGATGTGCGGGAGCGCGTTGCGGCAGGGCTGAACCCGGTCGCGGGGCTTGATGTTTCGGCCGAAGATGCGCTGAAGATGGAGTCGACCTCCGGGGTTACGGCCACGGTGCAGGCGTTGTCGGAACTCATCGAGCATGGCCGCGATGAGTTGAAGGGCGATATCTGGGTGCCGCACCGGCCCGACCGGCCCGACAAAGACCCCGACCAGAAACCGTTCCGCGTCGTCAGCGAGTTCGAGCCAAAGGGCGATCAGCCGACGGCGATCAAAGAATTGGTCGAGGGCTTGAGAGGCGTAGATTGGAATGCTGGCGTGGGCACCTCCCAAGACGCCGAAGAGGCGTCCGGGCCGTATCTGCCCACCCCCGCGGAGCGAAGGGTGCAGCCCGTCAGCGTGAGCGCAAACCCCAACCGTGGCGAGCGAACGCAAGTCCTGCTCGGCGTCACAGGTTCTGGCAAGACCTTCACCATGGCCAAGGTGATCGAGGAGACGCAGCGCCCGGCGCTCATCCTCGCACCCAACAAGACGCTCGCCGCGCAGCTCTATGGCGAGTTCAAGCACTTCTTCCCGGACAACGCGGTGGAGTATTTCGTCTCCTATTACGACTACTACCAGCCCGAGGCCTATGTCCCGCGCACCGACACCTTCCTGCGTCTCAGCGGTCACTACCGGCTGTCGCGCAAACACCGGCTCGACTTCCACTACGCAGATGTTTCGAGGGAGGGATCCCGGACGCTCTTCGAGGAGGAGGTGGAGATCGGCGGGTCGATCTTCCCGATCAGTGCCGAGGTCGGAGCTCGTGACAGGACGCAGTTCGCGGCTGCCGAGTACCGCTATGCCTTTGTCAACAACGGCCGGGCAGAGGCCGGCCTCAGGGCAGGACTCGGGGTGATGGATCTCGATGTTACTCTCTTCGGATCGATCGGGGCTGGAGAGGGTCTGCAGGCGACGGCCAGTGAATCCCTCGGCACGACCATTGTTCTTCCCGTGGTCGGTGTCTACACCGATTTCACCCTCACGCGCCGTCTCCTGCTCTCGGTCGAGGGGCTTCTCTTCAGCTTCGCCTTGAGCGGCAACGAGGGCGACGTCAGCGATTCGAGGGTGGCGCTGCGGTGGTATCCATCGAAAATCTTCGGCTTCGGCGTGGCGCTGAACCGAACCCGGATTGATGTCGATCTCGAACGCGGCAACGACACGATCAGGCTCAACTACGTGCTTGACGGCCCGTCGGTCTTCATCACCTTTGCGATCCCCGGTTCGAGGTACAAGCGATAAGCAGGAGAGAGGCAAGGCGCAATGGAGAAGCCGAGTATCGAGCACGAGGTCGACGAGCTTCGGCAGGAGCTGGCCGCGGCGATCCAGAAAGGGCTCCTCTTACCCCGTTGACAAGCATCGTAAGGCAATACCTGGCACGATCCTGGCGATCCGAGATTATTTGACGCCATCAGGGCAGTCTGGAAGCTGGCGGCCCGTACGACGAGACCGAGCTTCCCGCCCGGGGTGCACAAGCACCAATCCATCGAGCTCGCCAATAGGCTCCAACAAGCATGGGATCAGGCCAACTTCGAGGCGTTTCACGCGCGACGACGAGAACGGGCACCGGGCGGTTGAATCGTTCGGTTTTGATGCTCTCGGGTAACGTGGGACAATTGCCGTGATGAACACGCCCAATCAGACCGCCGATATCGAAGGGCGGATCGCCGCCCAATTCGAAGAGACGGACTCTCCGGAGATCGCCTCGGTCTATCTGTTCGGCAGTTACGCCGATGGACGGGCTCATCGGGAGAGCGACGTCGACATCGGGGTCGTCATGAGCCGGGACATCCTGCCAACGCGCAAGGAACGATTCGAGGCTTCGCTCAGGCTAGGGACCATGTTGGGAGAGGCGCTTTCTGTGGACCGCGTCGACCTGGTGGTTCTCAACGATGCACCGCCGCTGATCGGCCGGAGGATCGTCACCGACGGGCGGCGCATCTACTGTCGTAGACTCCGAGATCGACCACGCCTTCGTCCGAGACGTCCAGCTCCGCGCGGCAGACCTCCAGCCATTCATCGACCGCATGCAGAAAATTAAACTGGAAGCGCTGGCGCCGAAATGACCCATCTCATCGAACGCCTCGCGGAGCTTCGGCTCCATCTCGATCACCTCCGGGAGCTCAGCCCGAGGGTTCCCTGATCAGAGTCCGTCGAGTCTCGTCAGAAGATCAGCGAAAGCCACGGCTTCGATGTCCTCCGCCATGGGCCAGGAGGTATCTCCAGGGTGGACGACCCATAGCGTGTAGAGTTCGAGGTCCTCCTTTGCGACTCGCATCGACTGGGTGAGCCCGGGAGCGTCCGAAAATTTCACCTCGAAGCCATAGCGACGTCCTCGGTGAAAGACCATGAGGTCGAGCTCGGCGCCCTGGTGGGTCGCCCAGAAGTAAGCCTCTCGACTTCCGAGCCGATCCAGAATGTGTTCAATGACGAAACCCTCCCAGCTCGATCCGAGCTTCGGGTGGCCGAGAAGCTGGTCACGGTCGGCGATTCCCAAAAGGGAGTGAAGGAGCCCGCTGTCTCGAAGAAAGATTTTCGGCGACTTGACCTGCCGTTTCTTCAGGTTCTCGAACCACGGCGGAAGGGCGCGCACCATGAACGCGCCAACAAGGATATCGAGGTAGCGCCGAGCGGTTTTGTCATTGACACCCAAAGATCGACCGATGGCTGAGCCATTCCAAAGCTCTGCGTGCAGATGAGCCAGCATCATCCAAAAGCGGCGCAGAGTCTCCGCTGGAATCGACAGGCCGAGGGCGGGGATGTCTCTCTCGAGAAAGGTTCGTGTGAAATCCTGGCGCCATCCCAGACTGGCGTCACCGTCCGCGGCCAAAAACGAGCGCGGAAATCCCCCGCGCAACCACAGTTCGGAAACCGCATCAAGACCAACCTCATCAGCTCCGAAGCCGCCCAAATCAACAAATGTCACGCGGCCGGCCAGCGACTCTGAAACCCCGCGCACGAGGTCCGGCGAGGCGCTGCCAAGGATGAGGAATCGGGCTGGAGTTTGTGAATCGTCGGCAAGGACTCTCAAGATCTCGAAGAGCTCGGGGAGGCGTTGAATTTCATCCAGGACAACCAGTCCGGTCCGTCCCTCGAGCGCCTGCATGGGTGACTCCAGCCGCCGCCGGTCAGCCGGCTTCTCGAGGTCGAGATAGAGACTCTCACCGTCGGCTGCGATCATCC
>CAMYMX010000447.1 GCA_947259605.1 uncultured Polyangiaceae bacterium
CGTCGGCCCAGTTCTCGCCCGCTTCATCCACGATCAGTCCGTCCCTTCGATCTTACACTCAATACGCATTCCGACGGGCGCCCGAACCAAACACCGTCATGAAGATGATCTGAATGTCCCACAAGAGACTCCAGTCTCGAATATAGTCGAGATCATGTTCGATGCGCTTTTCCATCTTTTCTAGCGTGTCGGTCTCGCCCCGCCAGCCTCTGACCTGGGCCCAGCCCGTGATGCCCGGCTTGACCTTGTGCCGAAGCATATAGCCTTGGATTCTCTTCCGGTAGAGCTCGTTGTGCGCGACGGCGTGCGGCCGGGGACCGACGATGCTCATGCTCCCTTCGAGCACGTTGAAGAATTGTGGCAGCTCGTCCAGGTTCGTCCGCCGGAGAAACGCGCCGAGCTTGGTGATCCGGGCGTCCCCCGCAGTGGCTTGTTTGATCTCGGGGCCGTCCTCGGTGACTGTCATCGAGCGGAACTTCAGCACGTGGATCACTTCTCCGTTCAGGCCGTACCGCCGCTGCCTGAACAGAGCGGGACCCGGGGAAGTGAGCTTCACGCAAATGCCAATCACCAGCATCGGGATGGAGATGGTGATCAGAATCAGCGTGCCGACCACGACGTCTTCGAGGCGCTTGAGCCAGCCATCTACCCCGTAGAAGGGGGTCTCGTGCAGGCTGACCGTGGGCACGCCACCGAGGGTTCCCCAGCGAGCGTGCAAGAGGTCGTAGGCAAAGAAGTCGGCCGCGAGATACACCGTGGCGGTCGTGTCTGAGAGCTGACGCAGGAGCTCGGCGATTCGAGGTTCGGCGCGCAAAGGGAAAGCGATGTAGATCAGGGTGATCTCGCCGGACCTTGCGGCGTTGACCACATCCGACAAGTCGCCGGCGCGCTGCCCAAGCGACTCTGCGATCGGATGGCAGCGCTCCTCGTTGCGATCGTCATAGAAACCATGGACCTCGAGCCCCAGCGAAGGCACGGTCTTGAAACTATGAGCGAGGCGTTCGCCAAGCTCGGTCATTCCGACAATGGCGGCAGCCCGCGTGTTGTACCCGTGCGCCCTCAGCTCCCGCAGAACTAGCGTTGTGGCGGTTCGCCAAACCGCAACGAAGAGCGGTGCGAGGACGAACCAGGCCGAAACGGTGAGTCGTGAGTACTCCTCCGACCGCTTCGAGATGAATAGGAGAAACAGCAAAACCGGCACGACGCCCACGAACCAGCCGGCCCAGATACGTACCAGCTGAGGCTTGAGACTCATCCCCCGGGCGCTTTGATAAAGCCGGAGCGATTGCCCTATCACTATGAACAGAACAGCTGCAATCGTCGCGGCAGTCCAGGACTTCTGGTCCCAGGCCTCGCCTCGGGCATAGGTCGGCAGCCAGAGCGCGGCGTAAATCAACACGAAATCGACGACGCGCATGATGGGGGCCAGCTCGGCGTCCGAAGCGCCGCCCCATTCGGTGGGTTTCTTGCTCGTCATCGAGGTTTGGGGAACAGTATAGGCATAGCCGCAGAGTTTCTCACTGCAAGCTTGCGGATGCCCCGAGATGACGTTAACAAAAGGGATGCGCCGATGCACGGCATTGTTGCTTTCGTTTGCGCTGGTCTCCGCCTGCGCTCGGAACCGCTATCCTCAGACGCCGACCACGCCGTTCGATGACCCTTCTTTCTCGGCGCCCGAGCCCATCATCCTTGCAGGTATGGAATCCGATCCGCCGGAGGCGCTGCAGTTGTTTCCGGGGGATGTGGTCCAGCTAACAACGGTCTCTGCCAAAACCGAGACGTATGAGGGCCTGATCGTCGACGCAAAGGGTCAGCTCCATGTACCGCTGGCGGGCGATATTCAGGTTGGGGGCCTGACGCTCGGCCAGGCCGAGCAGGCGGTCGAAAAGGGTCTTCGACGGTACGACCGATTCGTCCGGGCGAACCTCATCATTACGACGCTCGACGGCCACTCGGCGGTCGTCATCGGGGCCGTGACGACACCGGGCCGCGTGAAAATAACCCCAGGCACCAGGTTGGCCGACCTGCTCGCGCAAGCCGGCGGCGTTTTGATTGGCCGGGTCGAATACATACCGGAGCGGCTGGGCGATTTGGACCTCGCGCGCCTCGTACGGGACGGCGAGGCGCTGCCGGTGAGCGTGAATCTCGCCATGGAGGGGGACTCCAAGCACAACATTCGCATCCATTCGGGCGACCAACTGTTCGTGCCACCGATCACCAAGAATGCCATCATGGTGCTGGGCGAGGTGGGCCGACCGCAGCCCATGGCGTATCGGCAGGGCATTCGCCTGACCGAGGCGCTGGCGCGCGCCGGCGGAATCAACATGACACGAGGCGATCGGAAGGACATTCGCATCGTGCGAGGCCCGCTCACCGAACCGCGCGTCTATACCACCAACCTGAAGGCATTGATGAGTGGCGACGCGACCGACGTCGTGCTCTGGCCGGGGGACATCATCTGGGTGACCAAGACCTGGTACGCGAGCATGTCGGACGTGATGAGCGGGCTCTCAGAGATCATTTCGCTTGCGAATACCGCTGCGATCCTTGCCCTGGCCTACGGCGTTGGCGGCACTGCCAGGTAGATGCGTCAGCCCCTATTCAGACGCTTGCTCGGTCCCAATGTAGAGACCGAGGAGGTTGACCCGCACGCGGTGCAAGGCGGGCTCCTGAAGTCGGAGGAGGCGCTGGTGGACGGCGCTGCGCAGACTCGCATCGAGCAGTTCACCGCAGGTCGTGTCTGCAGCCGGATCGCTCTCGGCCGGCTTGGCGTTGCTGCAACGACGCCCATCCTACGCGGCGAAGATCGAGCGCCGATTTGGCCGCCGGGCTTCATTGGCAGCATTTCGCACACCGACACCTGGTGCGCTGCCACGGTGGCGCGAACCGAGGACATTCGAGCGCTTGGCATCGATTTGGAATCGTCGACCCCTTTGAAGGAAGCACTCCTAAAACGGGTTTGCACCCCCAAAGAGCGCGACTGGTTGCACCAGCTGCCCGCGCCGGGCGTGACCGGGAAGATCCTATTCAGTGCCAAAGAAGCGGTCTACAAGTGCCAGTATCCGCTCAGCAACCAGTTCCTCGGTTTCCAAGCCGTCGAAATCGAGCTCGGCGAGGACTCGTTCCAAGCGGTGTTTCAACAGGAGGCCGCTGGTTTCAAACCCGGCGACGTGATCTCGGGCCGCTACCTCGTCGAAGAGGGGCTGGTGGCCACGGCGTGTGAGCTCCATCGATGAGTGGCGAGGATCTCACGGTCGTCATCGACGTGCCGCGAGGCAGCTTCATCAAGCGGGATGACGATCGAAGTCTCGATTTCGTTTCGCCGATCCCCTGTCCATTCAACTACGGCCATGTGCCGGGCACCCTCGCAGAAGACGGCGAGGCGCTGGACGCGGTGGTCCTGGGTCCGAGATTGCCGCTCGGCAGCACGGTGGCGTCTACCAAGAGAGCCCGCGTCGACTTCATCGATGGCGGAAGGCTCGATCCCAAATGGGTCTGCTCCGATGCGCCACTCAGCCGCTTCCAGCGCCTACAAGTAGCTGGGTTCTTCCGCTGCTACGCCATCGCGAAGAGCTTGATCAACCGAATTCGCGGGAAGCAGGGGCCGACGCGCTACCGCGGCTGGATCTAGTCGCTTTCGCGGGGCAGACTCCCTCATCCGCTTGCGTGAGTCGATCGACATACGAATCTCGTCGTCGCTGGCGTCGATAGACGCGCACGCCTGG
>CAMYMX010000448.1 GCA_947259605.1 uncultured Polyangiaceae bacterium
CGCTTGGGCTAATCATGCAGGGAAAGCAGCTCGGCCCGGATCAGGCGCTCGAACAGGGCCTCGTCGACGAGCTCGTCGAGCCGGCAGACTTGATCCCGGCCGCGAAGAAATGGATTCAAGAAGACGGCAGCGCGACGCAACCTTGGGACCGGAAGCGCTATGAGGTGCCTGGCGGCGGCACCGGCTCGGTGGCCTTTGCGCAGACGCTGATGGGCTCGAACGCGATGACCCACGCGGCCACCTTCGGAAACATGCCTTCGCAGCAAGCGATCCTGCAGGCGGTCTACGAGGGCCTCGGGCTTCCAATGGACCGGGCCGGCAAGGTGGAGACGCGACAGTTCATTCGCGTCCTTCAAGACCCGACGGCGCGCAGCATGCTGCGTACGCTCTTCTTTGGCCTTCAGGAGTGTCAGAAGGGCGCGCGCCGACCCAAGGGCGTGCCCCGCTTCGACGTGGAGAAAGTGGGCATCATCGGCGCCGGCCTGATGGGGCAGGGCATCGCGCAGGTTTCTGCAAAGGCGGGGATCGACGTCGTCTTGCTCGATCGGGACCTCGGCAGCGCCGAGCGTGGCAAGGAGAAGGTTGCCCAGACTTTGGAACGCCGCCTTGCAAAGGGCCGCACCACGGCGGATCGGGTCGAGGGGATTCTCGGCCGGATCCATCCGAGCGTCGACTACCAGGATCTCAAGGGTTGTGATGTGGTCGTCGAGGCCGTCTTCGAGGACCGGGACATCAAGGCCCGGGTCACGAAAGCCTCCGACGAGCAGCTCGGTGACGACGCGATTCTTGCATCCAACACCTCGGGCCTGCCCATCACCGATCTCGCAAAGGCGTCGAGCCGCCCCGAGAACTTCATCGGCCTGCACTTCTTTTCGCCCGTCGAGCGGATGCAGATGGTCGAGATTGTCGTGGGCAAAGAGACCTCGCAGACGACGCTGGCGAAAGCCTGGGACTACATTCTCAAGATCAAAAAGGCCGGCATCGTGGTCAACGACAGCCCTGGTTTCTACACGAGCCGTGTCTTCGGCACGTTCATTTCGGAGGGCAATCACCTTCTGGTCGAAGGTGTGAAACCCGCCTTGATCGAGAACGCAGCGAAGTCCGCGGGCATGCCCATGCCGCCGCTCGGCATTTCGGACCAAGTCGGGCTCGGCACGATGCATAAGGTCGCCAAGCAGGCCGAGAAGGACGCCACTGCCGCCGGGAAGAAGTGGGAGCCGTCTCCGGCGCAGGCGATCATCGCGTCGTTGATCGAAGATCACGATCGATGGGGCGCCCACCCACCCGCAAAAGAAGACGGAACGCCCCGCGCTCCAGGCGGATTCTACGACTACCACGAGTCGGGTAAGAATCTGTGGCCCGAGCTCAGTGCGGCGATGAACGCCTGGATCGAGCGCAATGACGAGCAGCCAAGCGCCGAGACCGTGCGGCAGCGCTACTTGTTTACGCAGTGCTTGGAAGCTGCCCGCTGCCTCGAGCAAGGAGTCATCACCGACGTACGCGACGGCGATGTCGGCGTCATCATGGCGGTCGGGTTCCCAGCTTTCACCGGCGGGCCGTTCACGTTCATCGACAATTACGGCCTCTCCGAGTTCGTTCGCGACGCCGAGGCGCTCAGCGCCCGCTACGGCGCTCGCTTCGAGCCGCCCAAGCTTCTCCGCGACATGGCCTCGGAGGGCCGCACCTTCTATTCGTAGCAGCTGAGTCGGTCTCTAGCGATAGCCCGCGGCCTGGAGCGTGAACAGGTGGGCGTACTTTCCGTCTTGGTTCATCAAGGATTTGTGCGTACCGCGCTCGGTCACCTGGCCGCGTTCGAGCACCACGATTTCATCGGCAATGCGGACCGTCGAGAATCGATGCGAGATCAGAATCACCATCTTGTCTTTGGCGAGGCGGCCGAAGCGTTCGAAGACTGTGGCCTCCGCTTCTGCATCCATCGAGGCCGTCGGTTCATCGAGGACCAAGATGTCGGCCTCGTCGCGCATGAAGGCCCGTGAGAGCGCGATCTTTTGCCATTGGCCGAGCGAGAGCTCGTGCCCGTCTTCGAACCAACGACCGAGCTGTGTCGCGTAGCCCGATGGCAGCCGCTCGATGAACTCGTGGGCCATGCCCTTCTCGGCAGCGGTCTGCCATCGCTCCGGGTCACTGAAGCCTCGCACGTCCCCAACGCCGACGTTCTCGCCCGCAACGAGCTGGTAGCGCACGAAGTCTTGAAAAATCACGCCGATCCGCTTTCGAAGGACATCGAGACTCCAGGCGTTGAGCTCGAGCCCATCGAGGGTGATCCGGCCTTCGGTAGGCTGGTAGAGCCGGGTCAGCAGCTTGATCAGGGTGGTTTTTCCAGCCCCATTCTCGCCGACCAGGGCGAGCTTGCGCCCGGGGTGAAGGTGCAGGCTCACGCCGCGCAGGGCCGGCGTTTCAATGCCGGGGTAGGTGAAGCTCACGTTCTCGAACCGAATGCCATCTCCGGGCTTGGGGCCTTTGATTGCGGAGCCGCCTTCGTCCGGCGACTCGTACTCGAGGTACTCGTAGAGGTTCGAGAGGTAAAGACTGTCTTCGTACATCCCTCCAATGGAGGTGAGGATCGACGCCAACGCGGATTGCCCCTGCTTGAACACGAGGAGATACATCGTCATGTCCCCGAGTGTGATGCGTTTGGCGATCGTCTCGATGGCGATCCAGGCGTAGGCGCCATAGAAGGCCACCGTGCTCAACAGACCGAGCAGGAAGCTCCACGCACCCCGGCGCAGGGTGAGCGCGCGATCCTCGACATACAGCTCGCGAAAGATTTCGCGGTATCGATCGAGAAAGACGGGACCGAGGTCGAAGAGCTTGACCTCCTTGGCGAAGTCTTCACGCGCGAGCAGCACCTCGAGGTAATTCTGCTTTCGTGTTTCTGGAGCGCGCCAAGTGAACAGCCGAAAGGCGTCCGCCGAGAAGCGCGTCTCGACGAAGAACGAAGGAACGGCCGCGACCACCAGGACTGCGAGTGCCCAGACAGAGAGCTGCAGCAGAAGCCCGCCGTACGCGATCAGCGAGAACGAGTGCTGCGCGAGCTGGAAGCTTCGCATCACCAAGCTGAGCGGCCGCTGCGATGCTTCGCGTCGAGCGCGGGTCATTCGATCGTAGAGCTCCGAGTCTTCAAAGGCCGCCAGGTCGAGGGTCAGCGCCTTTTCGAGAATCATCTCGTTGACCCGTTGCCCGAGGAGTGCGCGGAGGAGCTGGTTACAGGTACTTAGCCCCTTCTGCGCGCCTGCCATGACGATCACCAGCCCGAGCTCCAACAAAACCCAGGTCAGCGCGGCTTGCTGGTCTTCCGTCGCACCCGTCTCAGCGGCGCGAACGACGGCGTCGACGATCAGCTTCCCCACCCAAGCGGCGGCTGCAGGGATCACGCCGGCGACCAAGCTCAACATCCCGAGCGCGAAGCTCAATCCGTGACTTGTCGTCCACACGAGACCGAACCCCTGCTTCAATTGGCGAAACACGCCGAGAAGCTGTGGCCGATCGAGCCGGGGTCGCGCATCCATCGGCCGAGTCTAGAGCGCCCGTCGCGTGACGCCATAGCCGGACTGCGGGCTCCGTGGTACCACTCCGCAGGCGCGTTTGGTTGATGACGAAGCGAGACAAAGGTCCCCGCATTCGAAAGGTTCCCTCCGGGGACAACCGCCAGCGGCTGGTTTGCCCCGACTGCGAGTACGTTGCCTACGAGAATCCCAAGGT
>CAMYMX010000449.1 GCA_947259605.1 uncultured Polyangiaceae bacterium
ATTTCGCGTTCACAGTATTTATATATTTTTTTGATCATATGGTTGCGCATTTTCCAGTTGGGTGGTACCACACCTTTAGAGAGGCGAGAGAAACAGCAATGTCAGCAAAAACTTCTAGCAATAGCGCAACCATGGACGAAGTCATCGATGCGGTGAAAGCGCGGGGTTGGATCACCTACGACGAGGCGTCATCGGTCATCGCGGGGATAGGAGCGACGCAGGGCAACGTGCGGAAGTTCCTTCGGCGACTCGAGGCAGCCGGTGTCGAGGTCACGGTCAAGCAAGGCAAGAACCGACGAGGAGACCGCCGTCGCTCAGCCAAAACGGCGGAGAAGACCAACGTCCTGAGCGCAGAGCCGGTACAGACCTACTTGGATTGGATGGGCGCAGTGAGCCTCCTCACGCGTGAAGGTGAAGTGGAGCTCGCCCGTCAAATCGAGAAGGGCCGCCAGATCATCTTTGACGCCGTCCTCGAAGCCGGGCTTCACCTGGCTGACCTCAACGAGGTTTGTGAACGCGTTGCCGCTCAGGAGCTTGCCGTCCGCGAAGCGGTCATCGAGCCCGCATTCGAAGCCGTCATCTGCGCGCTCGATTCATACGTCCAGTCCTGCGGCGAAGGAACCACCGCTCGAAAGAAGGCCGAGGCTGACTCTGGACTCACCGCGAACAAGCTTCGCAAGCTCTACGAAGTCGTCACGACGGCGCATGCCGATGTCGAACGCGCGAAATCGGAAATGGTCGAAGCCAACCTCCGACTGGTCGTCGCCATTGCAAAGAAGTACCTGAAGCGAGGCCTGCCTTTCATGGACCTCATCCAAGAAGGCAACATGGGTCTGATGCGCGCGATCGATAAGTTCGACTACCGCCGTGGGTACAAGCTTTCGACCTATGCCTCTTGGTGGATTCGCCAGTCGATGGCGCGCGCAACGACCGACCAGGCTCGAACGATTCGGATTCCGGTTCACGCCTGCGAGCTGCTCACCAAAGTCACTGGCATGACCCGCAAGCTCACCGGCGAATTTGGGCGTGAGCCTAGTGCCGCCGAAATCGCAAAGCGGATGAAGCTTCCGACCGATCAGGTGGCGAACCTTCTCATGATTTCGCGAGACACGGTGTCTCTGGAGATGCCTGTTGGCAACGACGGCAACAGCGAGCTCCGTGACTTGATCGCAGATGAAGAGGCAGGAACACCGATGGACACGGTGATCGGCGAGGATCTTTCGAAATCCGTCGAGCGCGCGCTGGAAACTCTGAACCCGCGCGAGCAACGAATCATACGCATGCGCTTTGGCATTGGCGAGAAGGAGTCGCACACGCTTGCTGAGATCGGGCGCGAGTTCGGACTCAGCCGAGAGCGGATTCGTCAGCTACAGGCGCTTGCGCTCCGAAAGCTCCGCAGCGTACACGGCGACGCTGCCTTGAAGCAGTTCGTCAGCGCTTGACGACGAAACGCTTGCGTCCCCGTGGCTGAGGTCAGTCGAGCTCCCCATTCTTGGCCTTGTCGATCCACTTCTCCATCGTCCGCTGAACGACATCGAGCGCCATGTTCTTGAATGGTCGGAGGAGAAGCGGAACTTTCTGCATCTCGATGACCGCTCGGCCTGGCTGCATGTCGACGGTTGCCGCGACGTGGACGCCTTTGACGTGGAACGTGATTTCGGCCGTATTGTCCGTCACCCAGGTCGACTTCGCGTCGTACTTCTCCCACTTCTTGGTGTAGTGCTCCGCGGCTTTGTCCGCAGCCTTCTTTGCCAGCTCCGGGCTGAGGTTGTGCTTGATGATGTGCTCCATGAGGCCTCTCGATGGGCCGAAGGATTGCACGAAACCCCTGGTGGACGCTACGTGCGGGGCAAAACAGGTCGCGCCTGCTCGATCCAGGCCGCCAACGCGGAAGGGTCCCCGAGCGGTCGCCTTGCTTCGGGCAGGGACCAAGCCCCGATGCCGTGTTCGTGGCAGAACGCGACGATGTTGGAACGCTTCTGCTCTTCCTCTTCGCTCAGTAACGCGCGTATTCGCAGGAGCTTGGGGGCAAGCGCGGCAAGCCTCTCGGGGTAGCTGACCGGATCGGCAGAGGGGCGGGCGGCTTCGGAAATGAACGCGCGGTTGAACACCACTTGCGCAAGCTCGAAATCTCGGCTCCGGACCTCGGCAGCAACCGATTTAGCAGCCTCGATTCCCATCGCGTCCGCCGACGAGACGAGCACGAAGCTGGTGCTCGGCGACCGCATCAGCGCGCGGACCTCCCTGGCCCGCTCGGAGAACCCTTCACGTAGGAAAGCCATCTCGGTGAGAAACTCGGTCAGAGCGGACACGAGCGATTCCCCAGCGACGATTCGCAACAGCCCCTGTGCAATCGCCCCACCTCGCAGCTGCGGGGACTCATCCGAGGCCTGCAGAAACCATCGAACAACCCGCTGATCGAGGAAACTCACCAAACGATCAGGCGCGTCGAGAATCTCGATCGAGCTCTGCGCGGGCGGCGTGTCGACGACGATGAGATCGTAACGCGAGTCATGAACCGCTTCATGAACGCGCTCCATTGCAGCGTAGGCATGCGAGCGTGCGAGCGTGTTGGAGAACGCCTGATAGATTCGATTGTCGAGCACACGCTGCGCCCTCGCTTCATCGTGGGCGGCGCGTCGGATGATCTCGTCTGCGCTCGCTTTGGTCTCCAACATGGCGGCATGAAGCTCGCCAACGCCAGGCCTTGCGGGCAGCGGAATGTCGGAAGCCTGGTCGGAGAGGCCGCGGATGCCAAGCGCGTCCGCCAAGCGTCGCGCTGGATCGGCCGTCAGTACGAGGACCGATCTTCCACGCAAGGCCTCTGCGAGCCCGAGGGCCGCTGCAAAGGTCGTCTTGCCTACGCCGCCCACGCCGACGCAGAACGCCAACCTGCAATCGTCGGAAAGCTCGATCACCGAATCCCCGCTCGTTCGATGGCGCCTGAAAGCTCTGCGATGATCGAGGCGCCGCCCTCGTCCTGTGCCTCGAAGGTCATGGTCGGCAGATCGATGTCGTGGTGAAGGCCCTGCATGCACCTCTCGGCGGTCAGTCGGCGCTGGGCGAGATACTGGGCAAGCGCCAGATCGGGCGCCCAAGGCTCGCCGGCGCTCGCCCCGGCGAGCTCGCTCTTGACGAGCCGCGTCTCTTCCTCGTCGAACCAGGCGCGCGGAACGCGATTGATGAACAAGTAGCCCAGGTGCAAGTCCGGGCGTTTACGGAGCTGGCTGTGCAGTTGGATCGTCTCGTTGACGGCCAGAGGCTCGGGCACCGTAACGATGTGGATGGCGCATCGTCGTTCATCGGCAAGCAACTTGGTTGCGCTATCGACCACCTGACGCAGCGGGCCGTCCTTGAGAAACACCTCGAGAACGCTCGGCAGATCGAAGAACATCAGCGCATGCCCGGTGGATTCGAGGTCGACCAGGACGGGACCCCAGCGCTCGTCCGCCGCGAGCTGCGCCACGCGATGGAGCGTTACGATCTCGTCCACGCCAGGAGCCGCTAAGAACAAACGGCGCAGCGAGCTGTTCTTTGCAACCAGGCTGGCGATGGGTCGAAGCTTGAGCCGCGAGGTGATGTAGTCGATGAGCGCCGGCTCGAACAGAACGCGGGTGGCGTAGACGCCTGGCGCGACCTCCGACGGCTGATATCCGACGTCCGGACCGTGAAACAGGTGCGACGACGAGGTGTGCGTCCCGAGCTCGACGATCA
>CAMYMX010000450.1 GCA_947259605.1 uncultured Polyangiaceae bacterium
CTCATCCGTTACTAATGATGAATGGGGTGTCACATGATTCGAAGACGAAACCAATCGGTGCTCGTGCTCTTGGTCGTCTCGGCGCTCGCTTCCTTTGCGAACGCCGATATGTCTCCGGGAACCCATGAGCTGGAAGAAGGAAAAGTTCGGTTCGTTTGCGAAGGGCCGCAGGTCACGGTGCCCGCATGGGGCCAGTTCGGCACGGTTGAGGGCGCGCTTTCGATCGACCCTCGCGACCTGCGCAAGGCGTCGGGAAACATCGATGTGTTCATGGTGTCGATCCGCACGGACGATTCGGCCTGGGACACGATGTTTCGCCGGGCGGGCTTCCTCGAGATTGACGACGTTCCAAAGAGCCGGTTCGTGCTCGAAGCGGTGCGTGGGGCGATGAAGCTCGAACCGGGGAAATGGGTCCCCATGACGCTCGAAGGGCGTTTCTCGCTTCACGGCATCAGCAAGAAGGTCAGCGTTCCGGCGACGGTGAGGTGGACACCGGCCGATGCCAAGACTGGAAACAGCGAGCGTATTCGCGTTCGCGCGAGCTTCCAGGTCACTTGGGACGAGTATGAGATCGCGATGCCGACTGGCCACACTCGCACCTTTGCAGGCGATGGCGCGCTGATTCAGGCGGACCTGGCGTACGGCCCGACGAAGGCGAAGCGCAGGTAGTCTCGGGCCCCTCCGGCGGCGGTCTATCCCTCAGCGCAGCCGCCATGCGATCGCGCCAACCCGCAAATTGCGCCCGAAAGCGGCTGAACCGGCCGATCTTTTGAATCAGGGGAAAGTGGCGCTATCCTCGACCGGCGGCGCGCGCGGGGTCGAGCGCTGCTTTCAAAGCACGGTAACATGTTGCGGTTTCTCTCGAATCGATGGTCTTTGCCATGTCTGGCCGTTCTCATCGCTGGCATCAGCGGTGGGGCGGTCGCCTTCGGCGAGCGCGCATCGAACGAGCAGCTGCACCGCGCGGAAATCGTCGAAGGAAAGCGCGTACTGCGCGCGCCCGATCTCGACGACTGGAACGAGCGTCGGCAGAGCCCAAAGAACAACCCCGGCAAGACGGGGCGCTTTGGCTCTGCGTTTCACTACGACTCGTTCGTCTACGACAAAGCACAGAGCAGCCCGAAGGTCGCCGGTATCGTGCGCCGGGGCGATGCAATCAAAGTCGGCGACAAGGTCAGCGGTTCCGGTTGCAAGGACGGGTCCTGGTACAAGGCGACGCCGTTTGGGTACATTTGTACGTCTCTCGGCTTCCACGTGGGCGAGACGCCGAGCACGAACCGGTACGGAGTCCCACCGGCCAAGACAAGGAGCCACCTCCCCTATCAGTACTCGCGCGTCATCACCAAGAGGGCGCCGCGCTACTACCGCATCCCGACGGTGCAAGAAGAGAAGCAGGCCCGACGCGCGATGGAGAAGAAGGGTCCAACACCTGAAGTGGTCTCGTCGCTCATGGAGGGAGACTACTTTCTCGCCCTTGCCGAGAAGGAAACGCGAAAAGCCGACGGCGCCGTCTTCTACCGCACGATCCGGGGGCGCTTCGTACGCGAAGGCGACATCGAGCTGCGCAATCCCGATGTCGTTCGTGGCGAGGAGCTCGGCCGAGACGGCTGGAGCCTCCCCTTGGCGTTCGTGTACGGCGAAGATCGAGACCTGCTCGATCTGAACGGCGGGAAGGCCCGGGTGACGGGCAAGGCGCAGAAACACGGGCGCTTCGTCGTCGAAGGGCAACCGGACGTCGACGGGGTGGCCTACGTGGCCGGCAAGCCTGGTGCAGTGAAACGAGACGAGGTCCGCGTCGCGCGGCAGGCCAAGCGGCCGAGCAACGTTCCGGCGAATGGGAAATGGATTCACGTCGACCTGGGGGAGCAGACACTCGTCGCGTACGAAGGCGACAAGGCCGTGTATGCAACGCTGATTTCGAGCGGGAAAGAGGGCTACGAACCACCGACCGGGCTCTTCGAAGTCCAGCAGAAGTACATTTCGACCACGATGAACGCGACCGACCCGATCGATGGTTTCTACGAGGTCGAAGAGGTTCCGTGGACGCTCTACTACCACGGCGGGTACGCGCTTCACGGTGCGTACTGGCACACCGATTTCGGTAAAGTGCGCAGCCACGGATGCACGAACATTGCGCCGGTCGATGCGCGCTGGCTCTACTACTGGAGCGAGCCAGAGGTTCCAGCCGCCTGGCATGCCGTGCGTTTCCAACCGGAAACCACCTGGGTCTACTTCACCAGTTGAATACGCCGCGGGCGAACAGCAAGAGCGCCGCGCCACCAGCCACGGCGACGATGACATTGCGGAGCCGCGGCCCGTCGACGCGTGGAATCAGGAAGCGGCTGACGCGTAATCCTAACCAAACCGCCGGCAGCAGCGCCGCACCAATGACGACTTCGGCCCAACTCACCTCCCCGGCCAGGGCGCGGACGCTAATGGTAATACAAAGACCGATCGCGAACACCAGGCCCAGGTTCGCCCGCACGGTCGGGCCCGCGTCGTTTCGATAGAGAAGCGCGATAGGAGGGCCGCCGATCGCAGAGACCATCGCCATGGTCCCAGAAGCGACACCGGCCCCGAACTCGCGCGCGGCCGTCCGCCGGAACGTCCCGCGACTCACGACGAGCGCCACGCCGAGGACCACCATCGACGACATCAAGACGTCGAGCGCAGCGCCCGAGAGCATCTTCAACAGCGCGACGCCGACGAGCGCTCCGGGGATCCGTCCGGCAAAGATCCAAAGAGTGCTCTTGACCTCTACCGCGTGGCGTTCGCGAATGACGATGGCGAGCGTCAGCGGGAAGACGACGAGGAGCTGGGGCACGGGTGCAAAGAGAGGATTGAGAAGCGAAAGAACTGGCACGCTGAGCAGTGCGAAGCCAAAGCCCACCGTGCTGTGAAGCGCCGCCGCCAGGAAGCTCACGAGGAACGCGATGGCGAACTCCGGTGTCGTGATACTTGCTAGGGCTTCCATCGGCAGTGCTAGGGTAGTCAGCGTCTGATCATGCGGCCAACCAAGACGAGCAAGGCGAGAGACCCGTTGCAGAAGACGGCGAGCCGTATTCTGGGCGTAGCAACCGACGCGCTCGACGTCGCAGCTCGCAATCTGGACAACGCTCGGCGAATCGCCAAGTTCCTGCGGGGCCGGATGGAGCTCGAAGTTCGGCCAAGCGACGTCTTCATCTCGAGCTACCCACGCTCGGGCACGACGCTGACTCAATGGATTCTCTATCTTCTCACGCACGCCCCGCAGCCCGACCCGACGCATTTGACCAAGGTCTCGCCCTGGTTCGAGCGCTCACTGGCCATCGGCGAGCTACGCGCTTCGGACCTCGAGCGCTTCCTGTCACCGCGAATATTCAAAAGCCACTTGCCGAGGGAATGGCTGCCGGACGGCGCACGCTACGTCTGACCCCGACGTGCTGATCGTTCGCTACGAAGACCTACTGAGCGACCGCAAGGCATCGATTGAAGGCATCGTCGAATTTCTCGGCTGGGATTGCGACGAGCGCTGCGTCGACCGGGCCCTCATCGAGAGCAGCTTCGACGCCATGAAGAAGCGCGAGGCGGTTTTTGATCACGCCACCGCGCTGCTCCTCGAACGCGGAGTGAGCCCGGAGTCATTTCTTCGTGCTGGCCAAAGCGGCCGCGGCGCTGATGCCCTGACGGACGCGCAGGCTCGAGAGATCAGGGAGCGAAGCTCGACGGGGCGC
>CAMYMX010000451.1 GCA_947259605.1 uncultured Polyangiaceae bacterium
CGGTGACCACGTTTTCAGCAGCGGCCACTTCACGGATATCCTCGGACAGCCGCTCCGGTGGGTTGATTCCCTTTGCCGTCTCTTCGCGAATCACATCCACCAATTCACCGTTGAGCGCGTAAACCCCGACGTGGTCGATCGCCTCATGCGCTGCGACGAGATTGATCGCGAGCTGAATCGCGACCGACTCGGGAAGATCGATATTCGTCAAGACGCGCCCGACCGCTTCGAGGCCGTTCTCCGCTTCTCCGAGCTCTGATTCGATCGTCCGAGACAAATCACCAGCCACCGAAAGCTGATACTCGCGCGTCATCGTGCGCACCGTCTCGCTCGCCTTGCTCATCAGGGCGAACCCCAGCGCCGTCAGGGGCACAATGGTGAGAAGTGCGCCGAGCACCGTAAGCTTGGTGCGGAACGGAAATACCGCAGGTGCCCCCATCCGAATTCAATATCATACCAGGGTTCATCAGGCACAAACCCGCCCTGGCGCGCGATGCTTGGGTGCTCTAGGCCATCAGAAAGTTCGACGGCGCTCGCTTCAACCGAGGTCGCTTGGCGCAGGCCCGGGGGTATAGTACCACTTCGTTCGGTGACGGCGCCTGAGCGACATTTCTCCCCGGGTCGCTTCGGCCTCGCGGAGCTGATCGACTTCGAGGCACAGCTCGCGTCCGATCGCGATCGACCCCCCGAGGAGCTCATGGCTCGTGATCGCGCAATCGCGTTGCGCTGGCAGGACGATCCAAAGTCAGTCCCGGTGCTCGTGGTTCGCTGGCTGGCTTCGCTTCAGCGTCAGGGCACCACGCCAAGCAGCGGCGAACGCGTCGCTCGCGCGCACACGGTCGCGAACTCAGTGGTCTTCGTCGTGTTTGCGTTGCTCGGAGTCGCGGTCGCTCTCGCCGTGCTGCAGTTCACCGGTGATCATCCGATCAACGTCTTGGTCGTGCTGGGCGTCTTCGTGTTTCTGCAGTGGCTCAACTTGGTGGGGACGCTGATTGCCTTTCTCGGGTCGCGGTCCTCCCCTGGCTTTCTCGGTCACTTTCCGCTGAGCGCGTTCATCCGGAGGTTGATTCTGCGCATGGTGGGCGCCGAAGACGCCGGGCGGTTCTTGGCGAGGCGTTCGCTGTACGCCGGGGTCGAGCGTTGGGTCTTGTTTCGAGCCCTGCAGCTCGGCGCCGTCGCGTTCAACGTCGGCGCGATCGCCACGTTCATCGCTGCCGTCTCGTTCACCGATTTGGCATTTGCGTGGAGCACGACCCTGCAGGTCGGGGCTGAGGGGCTTCAGCGATTTTGCGAAAGCTTGTCTGTACCCTGGCGACGCTGGTTGGCGGATGCCGTCCCCACACTCGATCTGGTCCACGCGACGCAGTATTACCGGCTCGACGCCGCGTATGTGAATGCTCCCGCCGGTGCGCGTGTCCAAAATGCTGCGGTCGCCGGCGGATGGTGGCCTTTTTTGCTCATGTGTCTCCTGGTGTACGGCCTGCTTCCAAGGCTCGTGCTCGTCGTCTGGGGTAGCGTGGGGATGAATCGGGCATTTCGGAAGCTTCCATTCGACACGCCTGAGGAAGCCGAAGTCATTGCGCGTCTCAGCAATCCGCGCGTGCGTCGCGTGTACGAAGATGACCCCGGCAATGTCGTGCCGCTCGGAGCAGGGCATCAGCCCTTGAGCCGGCCGCAGCCGCTCAGCAGCGATCAACCGGTCGTTGCGGTTCGCTGGCGAGACGCCGAGATTTCCCCCGATACCTTCTCCATACGCTTGCGAGAACGGTTCGGCGCGCTCGTCGATTTGCCGATTGCAAGCGCGGGGGGGCACGATCACAGCGAAGACGAGGCCTTGCTCCGGCGACTCGAAGGCGGCGAGCAGCCGGTGTTGGTGCTTGCCGAGCCGTGGAACGCGCCGGACCGCGCATTCAAGCGTTTCGTCCAAACCCTGCGTGAGAATGGTCCGCCCACGAGAAAGATCTACGTGTTGCTGACGGCGGGTGGCGACGACGAGCAGCGTGACGTTTGGGCCGGTTACCTGGCAGAGCTTGCCGACCCGTACATCGGATTGGACGCGCTATGAGCGAAGCGAGCGTCGAAGTTCCACGCTTTGCGGTCGTGGGCCGAGTGAACAAGGGCAAATCGAGCATCATCGCGAGCCTCATCGAAAACGACGCGGTCAAGATCTCACCGAGGCCGGGGACGACGACCGAATGTGTCCGATACGACGTCGAGGTCGACGGGCGAGTCTTGTTCTCGGTCATCGACACACCCGGCTTCGAAGACGCACCGCGGGCGCTCCATTGGATCAAGCAGCGAGAGGTCACCGCCGCCGATCGAGTCCAGCGTGTGCACGAGTTCGTCGACGCGTTTGAGGGCACCGAGGACTTCGTCGAAGAGAGACGCCTGCTTCGCCCCATTCTCGATGGCGCGGCGATCCTCTACGTCGTCAATGGCGACGAGCCCTACCGAAAGAACTACGAAACCGAAATGGAGGTGCTGCGCTATACGGGGCAACCGGCCATGGCACTGATCAACCGCAGCGGATCGGGCGAGCACATCGAGGACTGGCGGCGCGCCCTCGATCAGTACTTCAAGCTCGTGCGGCTTTTCGACGCCCATGCGGTGACCTGGGAAGAGCGCCGCAAGCTGCTCCAAGCCTTTGCGACGCTCCAGCCGTCTTGGGAGCGGCCGATCGTGGAAGCGGTCGATGCATTGCGTGCTCAGGAAGAGCACCGACGCTATCAAGTCGCGAACATCATCTCCGACATGCTGGTCGATGCGCTCACGCTGCATTTGACCTTCGTCCTCCCGGACGAGCGGGCTTTGCCGCACGAACGATCGCGACTCGAGCGCGAGTTTCACGACAAGCTCCGCAACATCGAAAAGAAGGCGCACCGAAAGATCGCTACGGTGTATTTGCATCGTCTCGACGACTGGTCACCAGAAACCGAGATCGAGCTCGAGTCCCACGACGATCTGTTCGCTAAGGAGACCTGGGACGTCATGGGCCTCTCCCCGCGAGCGCTCCTGACGCTGACGACGCTCACCGGAGCGGCGGCGGGTGGGGCGGTCGACGCGGCGGTGGGCTTCGCATCCGTATTCGCCGGAACCGTGCTTGGGGGTCTCGGTGGGCTGGGCGTCGGGATTTACGAGCTCACCCGCCGATTTGCGAGTGCGTCCAACGTGACCGACCAGGCGGTTTCCGCGCTGAAGAATCGGAAAGATGGCTACCGAGTCCGCGTCGGGCCGCACCCGTCACTCAATTTCCCGTTTGTCCTTCTTGCAAGGGCGCTCGATCACTTCGACCGCATTCAGGCCTGGGCGCACGCCAGAAAAGAGCTGCCCGCACCGAGCGAAAGTGGCGCCCAGATCCTGGATGCGCTCGATACGTCGATGCGACGCCGACTCGGCAAAGCGTTTTCGAAGATTCAAAAGAAATACCGAGACGTCCCCAGGGATACGCGCAGTGAGCTCCGCGAGCTCGTCCATGAGATCGTGACGGACCACGCGAAGTCGCTCCGCTTTCGCTAAGGCGTGCCGGGAGCGCTCATCGCGTTCACGCGGGCATCTCGGGGAATCATGGGGCTTGCCCTCTCGTGACCGGTCCGGTACCCAATGAAGATAGGTTCCGTCATGCGGGCAAGCTTTCTTATTTGGCTCTCGATTCTGTTTGGCGCATTGGCGCTGGCTGCCGGGTGCCTTTCCGCGGATCAGGTCGAGCTGGTGAT
>CAMYMX010000452.1 GCA_947259605.1 uncultured Polyangiaceae bacterium
TGACTTTTTCGAGAGAGTCGCGGCGAAGCTTCGGCTGGCCCATGATACGAAACTCGGCGTAGTCTTTGAGCTCGGGCTTCACCTCCAGATGGCGCGCGATCTCCCTGCCCCTGGCGAGCGCTGCGTAGGTGACGCGATTCGCCTCGTTCCCGCGCTCGAAAATCGCCCCCTCGCGCACCACGAGCCGCGACACGGGAACGTCGAGCGATTCGGAGCCAAGCTGGAGCAGCACCGCCCGCGCCTCGGCCGCGGCAGCGCGGAGCAGGGGTCCGAACTGTCGCGTCGTCAACGAGCCCCAGGTGCCGCGGTCCCATGGGCAGAGATCGGTGTCACCCATGAGTATGTCGACCCGTTCGTAGGCAACGTCCAGCTCGTCGGCGAGCATCTGCACGAGCGACGTGATGGGTCCCTGGCCCATTTCGATCTTGCCCGTGAAGCAGGAGACGCGACCGTCCTCGGCAATTCGCACGAAGGCGTTGAAATCGGTCGGCACCGCCTGGTCACCCATGCGGCCACCTGGAGCATCGGCGTTCGCGGAAGGAGGCCTCCCTCGAAAGCCGACGAAAACGACGATGCCGCCGCCAAGGCGCTTCAGGAATGTCCGCCGCGACTGCGTGAGTAGGTCGTCGGTTCTTCTCATGCCGTCCGCCTCCCTACTTCATTTCTGCGGCGGCACTTTCGATGGCGTCGAGGATGCGCGTATGCGCGCCGCAGCGGCACAGGTTCCCGTCCATGGCCCGGGCGATTTCCCTGCGTGAGCGCTTGCGCTTGTCCCGAAGCAGACCGTAGGCCGTGAGAATCATCCCCGGCGTGCAGAACCCACACTGGAGCGCGTCGTGCCGGATGAAGGCCTTCTGGAGAGGGTGCAGCTCACCGTCCTTGGCCAGCGCTTCGATGGTGACGACCCGCTTCCCGCGCACGCTTTCGACGCGAGTGATACAGGATCGTACAGGTCGGTCGTCGACGAGCACCGTGCAGGCACCGCACAAGCCCCGCGCACAGCTCGGCTTGGTGCCGGTCATTGCGAGCTCGGTGCGTAGCACCCAGATGAGCTTTCGACTTGCGTCGACCTCGAGCCGCACGGCCCTTTCGTTGAGCGTGAAGGAGATGGGTGACATGTCGTCCTTCCGAGCGCGGAATGTATCGCAACTTCGCTCGCGGCGCGAGTGGGTCCACTTTCGAAACAGGGCCGGGACCACGGTCCTCTGGCCCCTTCGATCTCGAGGCTCTACTATTTGCATGGAAAGACGATGATGGTGGAACCCTTCGAAACCGACGTATTGCTGGCCGCGCGGACGTGGAAAGACGCAGGTCACCGGGTCGCCGTGGCGACCGTCGTCAGCACCTGGGGCTCTTCGCCGAGGCCACCCGGAAGCCGTTTGGCAGTTCGCGATGATAGCCTTTTCGTCGGATCGGTTTCAGGTGGCTGCGTCGAGAGCCAAGTGCTCTCCAAAGCGCTTGAGGTGATGGAAACCGGTAGGCCTATGGTGTTTGAGGTAGGCGTGACCAACGACCGAGCCTGGGAGGTCGGTCTCGCTTGCGGAGGCCGGGTCGAAATTTATGTCGAGCCGCTAAAATGAAGCGCGAAACCCTGGGACGCCTCCTCGACTGTATCGAAGCCAAGCGTCGTGTCGTGTTGATCACTGACCTCGACTCGGGTGAACAGCGTCTGCTCGAGCGCGGGGAGAGCGGAAACGAGACGGAGCGGGCGAACGTCGAGATGGCGCTCCGCCTCGATCGACCGATCCTCGGGGAGTCCGAAAGGGGAACGCGCCTTTTCTATCAGCCGTTCAACCCCCCGCTTCGGATGATCTTGGTGGGGGCGGTGCACATTGCGCAGCCCCTGTCCACGATGGCGACGCTTGCGGGCTACGAGGTCATCCTCGTCGACCCGCGATCCCGATTTGCCGCAGCCGAGCGATTTCCAGGGGTCCGGCTCGTCGATCAATGGCCCGACGAAGCGTTGCGCGCGTTGGAGCTCGACGCACGTTCCGCGGTCGTCACGCTGACGCACGATCCGAAGCTGGACGAGCCGGCGCTCGGCATGGCGCTTCGTAGCGATGCCTTCTTCATCGGTTGCTTGGGCAGCAAGAAGACCCACGCCTCACGATTGGGCCGGCTCGCCAAGCTGGGATTCACCGATCGAGAGCTCCAGCGACTCCGCGGCCCTGTCGGCCTACCCATCGGTTCCCAGTCCCCCGCGGAGATCGCCATTTCGGTCCTAGCCCAGGTGACGCAAGCGCTTCGGCGGCCTTCGTCAGTCGCCTCCAGTCCAGCGCATGCCTCGTAGCCGAACCCGTCTCCCCACCCAAACGACCGTCGCCGCCGTGGTGCTTGCGGCCGGATCGTCGCGCCGCATGGGCGACATCAACAAGCTCATGCTTTCGATCGAGGGGATACCGATGGTCGTGCGCGTCGTTGAAGCGCTCGAACGCAGCCGCGTGGATCGCATCCTCGTCGTCACGGGCCACCAGCCCGAACGCATCGGCGAAGCCCTCTCGGGTCGAGAGGTCGAGCTCGTGCACAACCCGGACTACGAGGAGGGCATAGGGACGTCGATTCGCACAGGCATCAGCGCGCTCGGCAAAGGCGTCGACGGAGCGCTCATCGTGCTCGCCGACATGCCCTGGATTGGCGCCGAGGTGGTCGACCGGCTCGTCGATGCCTTCACCGAGGCCGATGAGCGCAGCATCTTCATCCCGAGCTTTGGCGGGAAGCGTGGCAATCCCATCTTGTGGAGCTCGAAGCACTTCCCGGAGCTTCTCGGCCTCGCGGGGGACGTCGGGGGCAAGGGGCTTTTTCACCGCCGTTCCGAGGCGATTTGCCACGTGGAAGTGGAAAGCAGGGCGATCCGCCTCGACGTCGATACCCCGGACGTCCTCCGCGAGCTCGGCATCGACTCGGGCGTGGATGCTCGATGACTCCGAAGCACCGACCCCCAACCTCTCCCGGCGAGATGCTGCTCGAAGAGTTTCTCGTGCCGATGGAAATGACGCAGCGCGCGCTAGCCAAGGAGCTCGGCCTTAGCGTCCAAAGCGTGAATTTGATCATCAAAGGCAAGAGGGGAATCACGGCAGAAACTGCGGTTCGTCTTTCGCGGGTGTTCAAAAACTCTCCTCAGTTCTGGCTTGGTCTGCAAATGGACTGGGACCTCTGGCACGCCGAACGCGACCTCGCTGAGGTGGGGTGACGGGCGAGTTCTGACAACGTTTTCGCCGCCCGAGATCAAAGCGAAATGAGTTCGGATGCTTATCGGTGGAGGCGGTGGGAATCGAACCCTGCTCGCAGCGATACGCTAACCCTACGCGGACACTCGGTTTTCCCGCGTATCGCTGTCGAACGCATGCAACCCACGCTCTTACTCGAGTACCCTGAGTTCCCCTGTAGTCCTCCTGCTTGCCCTGGGCTCTGGTCACTATTTGGTCATCGACAATTTCGGCTTGGTCGACTGCGCGCAGCCCGTTGCTGCCGGAGGCGCAATCGTCAGGGAGCAAAGTGGTAGTTCCGAGATGGATTTCGCGTTCACTTCGAGCTCTCTTTCTTGTGGTCCCTGAGGAAGCCGACAGGAGAATATGGACGCTTGCAATTCGACTCGTTTTCCGGCGTACTGTCGCCCATCGTGTGGTCGTAGGCTAATTAGGAATAGCCGACCCCGACCTGAACTCCGGATTCCCCGGGGTCAAGGAGAAGGACGAATGAAA
>CAMYMX010000453.1 GCA_947259605.1 uncultured Polyangiaceae bacterium
GGTCGAGGCCGGTTTTCTCGATCGCGTCGTACCTGTTGCTGACCTGGCCGAGGAAGCCGCAAGCGCGGCGCGCGGCCTGGCTAGGCTCAACGGTCGGGCACACGCTCAGACGAAGCTGCTCGTTCGCGGTCGAGCTCTCGAGGCCATCCGAGCCGCGACTGCCGGCGAGCTGGGTTCGTACGAGATCTTCCTCGACACCATCGGCGCCGCGCTCAAGATGAAGCGGTAGTCCGTACCCTCATACGGATCGCTTCGACCTCGGCAACCGGTGCCAGCCCCTCGTGCGCAAGCCAGGCCTTTGGAACTTGCATGGGCATGTCCAGCAGCTGCTGGGCGTAGGCCTTTCCCTGCGGATCGAAGCGCAGCGACGAAACACCGCCTCCGCCGAGCGCGTCCAGGAGAACGAAGTTCAAGGCATCGATGCCCGGAAGCTCGTAGCGCTCGACGCGCCCCCGAATTCGATGGGCAAACCAGTCTGCAACGGCGTTGGTCGTGAGCTGGTGGCGAAGCAGGGGCAGGAAGTCGGCGTGGCGCGCCCGAACTCCAATGTTGGCGTCGGCACCCTTGTCACCGCTTCTCGCGTGGGCGATGGCGACGAGGGGAAGCTCGACCGGGTCGTCCACGGGAAACGGCTCGGCTTGGCACACTGGCTCGTTCGGACGCGCCGCGGACGCCAGGGGGGCTGGCTCCTGGTACGGAATCGGCTCTGCGTCGACGTAGATCGTCGGCGCAAATCGGTCGCGGGGAACCAGGTAGCTCCGTAGCCGGATGAGCGGCGTCGGCTTGGGAAGCCCCCTCCCCCCGGCCGTGAGCCCCGTCACCGCCATGGCAAACGAGCCAAGCTCGCGAACAATTGCAGCCAACGCGGACCTTTCATCGTGGTGCATCGAGATCTTGATCACGACCTCACGGCCGTGTGCGGTTCGCGCGTGTGGTCCGTATGTACTCTCTGCGCCGAGGATCTCGACGTCGACGTCGCGTAAGGCCGGATAGCCGTCCCGCTCGAGAAGCCGCCCGGCGCGCTTCGTGAATTCGCTACCGAAGCGAGACGCTTTGGCTACAGCGTCGCGGCCCCCAATCATGAGGACCGCGGTGATCTTGAATCCATCCACGACCTGCGCACAGGCTTTGAGTGTCGCCGGCGGAGGCCTTCCGATCGCCCCTTTCACCTCGACCCTGTCGACCCCCGCTTGCATGAGCTGGACGTGTCGCCAGTCACAGGTGACATCGGGCAGGAGGTAGGCTCCGGGGTCTCCGATCTCGTAGAGCAACTGCTCCGCCGCGCTCCGAACATCGACCAGACCGCCTGTCCCCTCGGCTTTGGTGAGGACGAACGAGCCATCCGATCGGCATTCGGCGATCGGGTATCCGATGTCATGCCAGGAAGCCACGTCTTGCCAATCGGTGAGCAGGCCTCCGGTCGACTGCGGCCCACACTCGAGAAGATGGCCCGCTAGGCTTCCTTGGGAGAGGGCGTCCAGGTCTTCGCGGCCCCAGTCGAACTCGTGCAGAAGAGGCCCGAGCGCGAGCGCTGAGTCGACACAGCGACCCGTGATGATGAGCTCCGCGCCGGCGTCCAGCGCCGCAGCGATGGGCCGCGCCCCGAGATAGGCATTGAAGCTCAGAGGCGCGGCGACGAGCGGGTGCCCGTCGCTCATCTCAGCCAGGTTTAGCCCCGAGAGCTCATGGAGCCGATCCATCAGGCTGTCGCCTTCGACCCAGGCGACGCGAAGTGCCACGCCCGCTTCGGCGGCCATGGCCCGAAGCGCATCGGCGGCCGCCCTGGGATGGACGCCGCCGGCGTTGGTGACGATACGCACGCCCTGCTTGGCGATCCGCGGCAGCTCTCGGCCAATCATGGAGATGACGTCGGTGGCGTAGCCAAGCGCTGGATCTCTTTGGCGCGCCCGGGTCAGGATCGCCATCGTGATCTCGGCGAGCGCTTCGAAGAAGATGTAGTCGCAGCGTTCAGAGTCGAGAAGCTGGGGTAACGCAAAGGAGCTGTCGCCCCAGGCGCCGGCCGCGCCGCCCAACACCACCACGGATTCTTCGCTACGCCGCATCTCCCATTCTCCCAGGCCTAGCTAGGACTAGCACGAACACGGGGCGCCCGGTCGCCATCGACAAGCCGAGCACGAACGACTAGGGTCGCGCTTCGAATTGCAACCGGAGACCCGACGATGACTGACGATCTTCTCTTCGACATGCCGCTGCTTCCGCATCTGATCATGAATGGGCTGAAACGCTATGACGATCGACCGTTCGTATTCCTCGGAGACGAAGTCATCACCTATCAACAGGTTCGAGAGAAGACCAGTCGCTTCGCCCAGGCTCTGCGCTCTAAAGGGGTTCAGCAAGGTGCACGCGTTGCGCTGATCTCGGCCAATCGTGCGGAAGTTCTGTATCAGATTTTCGCGAACATGGCGGTTGGCGTCGTTTATACGCCGCTTCATCCAATGGGGTCGCTCGACGACCACGCCTATGTCCTCGAAGACGCCGAGGTCGATACCCTGATCTTTGATCCCGCGATATTTCAACAGCGAGCCGCGCAGCTCAAGGAGCGCGTACCGGGGCTCAAGAACCTTCTAGCGCTCGGCCCAACCGAAGTTGGCGAAGACCTCACCGAGATCGCCATGCAGTTCGAGGCAAAGCCGCTGGTCGCCCCGGACATCCGGCCGAATGACCTCAACACCATCGTGTACACCGGCGGCACGACGGGAAGACCCAAGGGCGTCCGTCAGCCCTATCGAGCGGCGGCGTACATGACGATTGTGCAGATGGCCGAATGGGAGTGGCCCGAAGAAATGCGGTTCCTCATCGCAACGCCGCTATCACATGCCGCCGCAGCGTTCGTCGTGCCGACGCTTCAAGCGGGCGGCGCCTTCGTCGTGTTGCCGGGGTTCACGCCGGATCTCTATTTCGACGCCATTGAAAAACACAAAATCACGTCCACGTTTCTGGTGCCGGCCATGATCTATCCGTTGCTCGATCACCCGCGCGCGACGACCGCCGACTTGTCGAGCATGGAGACACTGTTCTACGGGGCGGCTCCGATGAGCGCGGCACGGCTCAAAGAGGGCCTCGAAAAATGGGGGGCGATCTTTTTTCAATGCTTCGGTCAGTCCGAAGCGCCGATGGCGATCACGCATCTCAAAAAGGCAGAGCACGATCTATCCAAGCCCGAGCGTCTTTCGTCCTGCGGCCGTCCAAGCCCTTGGGTTCACATCGCGCTTCTCGACGCCAACAACCAACCGGCACCCGAGGGCGAGTCCGGCGAAATCTGCGTGCGCGCACCGTTCGTGATGGAAGGCTACAACAATTTGCCAGAACAAACGGCTGAAGCGTTTGCGGGCGGCTGGCTTCATACCGGCGATGTGGGTCGGTACGACGAAGACGGGTTCCTCTACATCGTCGATCGCAAAAAGGACATGATCGTCACCGGCGGCTTCAATGTCTTCCCTCGCGAAATCGAAGACGTGATCGCGGCCCATCCGGCTGTGGGTCAGGTTGCGGTCATCGGCGTGCCCGACGACAAGTGGGGCGAGTCTGTAAAGGCCGTGGTGGTCCTGAGGCCAGGCCAAAAGGGGAGCGACGAGCTTGTCGCAGAGCTCAAGGCAGCTGTGAAGGAGGCCAAAGGCGCCGTCCAGTCGCCCAAGTCCGTCGACTTCGTCGCGTCGCTCCCGCTTTCGCCCCTCGGCAA
>CAMYMX010000454.1 GCA_947259605.1 uncultured Polyangiaceae bacterium
CCGCAGGGGTCGAGGCGGGCAGGTTGGGATGGCCGATGATGGTCACGCCGCTCACGACGACCATTTCACCGCTCTTGCTGAGCTCGCAGTTGCCGCCTTGCTCGACGGCTAGGTCGACGATCACCGCACCATCACGCATCTCCTCGACCATATCTTTGGTGATCAGCTTCGGCGCCGGGCGTCCCGGAACGAGCGCCGTGGTGATCACGGCGTCGGCGGCAACGACTTTCTTGCGGACGATGGCCTGCTGGGCCTTGAGCTGCTCTGGAGTGAGCTCGCGCGCATAACCACCTTCGCCTTCGCCACTTTCGTCCATCGGGAAGTCGATGAAGCGTCCGCCGAGAGACTCGACTTGCTCTTTGACGCTGGGTCGAATGTCGGAGACCTCGACCACCGCGCCGAGACGCCGGGCCGTCGCGATGGCCTGAAGCCCGGCGACGCCCGCACCCATGATCACGATCTTCGCGGGTTGAATCGTGCCGGCTGCTGTCATCAGCAGCGGGAAGTACTTGTCGAGGTAGGTCGCAGCCATGAGGACGGCCTGGTATCCCGAGATCGATGCCTGCGAGCTCAGCGCATCCATAGACTGGGCGCGGCTGATGCGAGGCACGAGCTCCATCGCCAGGGTGCTGATCTTGCGGTCGCGCAGAATGCGTACCGAGTCCAGGTTCTTGTGAGGGGACATGAAGCCGATCAGCAGCGCGCCCTCCTTGATCTTGGATGCCTCGGCCGGGGTGATTGGGTAGACCCGAAACACGATGTCCGCGCTTCCCCACGCGGCTTCCGCGTCCGCACCGGAGACGACCTTGGCGCCCGCTGCGCGATAATGCGCGTCGGTGAAGTGGGCGTGCTTTCCCGCTTCGCTCTCTACGACGACATCGAAGCCTTCTTTGACGTACCGCTTCGTAGTTTCTGGTGTGCAGGCGACCCGAGTCTCACCTTCGGTGATTTCCTTGGGCACGAAAACCTGAGGCATTCATTCCTCCTGCGCGGGCCCCGTGATGAACCAAAGCCGATTGAAACAGTCAACAACCGGCCGCCCGCGTGCGGGGGTGTTAGTGGCGATTTGGGGTCATGTCCAGCAGCCGTCGAAAAACGGTCGGCGCACCTTTTGCGTTTGGTTGCGGCCTGCTAGATCGGGCGCGCCACACAGGAGGACAGCACCATGGGGAATCCCGCGAAGCTCGACGAGCTCGCAATCAAGACGATTCGAGGCCTGAGCATGGATGCGGTGCAAGCGGCCAATTCGGGTCACCCCGGCACGCCGATGGCGCTCGCGCCGCTTGGCTGGGCGCTTTTCTCCGAGCTGCGGCGGCACGACCCGGCGCATCCGGACTGGCCGGACCGCGACCGCTTCGTACTGTCCTGTGGGCATGCGTCGATGCTGCAGTACTCGCTGCTCCACCTGAGCGGCTACGAGGTTTCCCTCGACGACATCCGCAAGTTCCGGCAGTGGGGTAGCCTCACCCCTGGACATCCCGAGGCGCACGTCACCCCAGGTGTCGAGACGACGACCGGCCCGCTTGGGCAGGGGGTCGGCAACGGCGTGGGGATGGCGATGGCGGAGCGGCACCTCGCGGCCCGCTTCAACAAGCCGGGGCACACGCTCTTCGATCACCGCACCTGGGTGATCGCTTCAGACGGCGATATCATGGAAGGCGTGGCTTCCGAAGCCGCATCGCTCGCCGGTCACTTGAAGCTCGGCAAGCTCGTCGTTTTCTGGGACGACAACCGGATCACCATCGACGGTAGTACGGACCTGAGCTTCAGTGAAGATGTCCCTGCTCGATTTGCTGCGTACGGCTGGCACACCGAAAGCATCGACGACGGCAATGACATCGACGCCATCGTCGCGGCGGCGCGAGCGGCGATCGCCGACGAACGTCCGAGCTTCATTCAGGTGCGAACCGTCATTGGTGACCCGGCCCCCAACAAACGCGACTCATCGGCTGCGCACGGCGCCCCCCTGGGCGAGGACGAAATCATCGCCACCAAGCAGCTCATGGAATGGCCGACCGACTCCTTCTTCGTGCCTGACGACCTCGCCGCCGCCGCCGAATCGATTCGGGGGCGCGGTGCCGAGAGCTATCAAGAATGGGAGGCGCGTCTGGCGGGCTATCGCGCAGCTTTCCCGGATGCAGCGAAGGACCTCGAGGCGGCCTTGGCCGGTAGGCTTCCGACCGGCTGGGATGCAGACCTGCCAACCTTCGATGCGGACCCGAAAGGGATGCCCACTCGAAAGGCGAGCGGAGCTGTGCTCAACGCGCTTGCGGCCAAGCTCGACGGCCTCGTCGGGGGCTCCGCCGATCTCGCGGGCTCAAACAACAGCCACATGAAGGGCTTCGCGAGCTTCCTTTCAGGTGCCGAAGGGGTTCCCCGCAACGTCGACTGGGGTATTCGAGAGCACGCCATGGGTGCCGCGTTGAACGGTATGGCGCTTCACGGCGGCCTGATCCCGTACGGTGCGACGTTCCTCGTGTTCAGTGACTACATGCGACCTTCGGTGCGGCTTGCGGCGCTGATGAAGCTCCACACACGCTACATCTATACGCATGACAGCATCGGTCTTGGCGAAGACGGCCCCACGCACCAACCCGTCGAGCAGATCGCCGCGCTGCGCGCGATCCCGAACCTCGCCGTGTTCAGGCCGGCGGACGCGAACGAGGTCCGCGAGTGCTGGAAGGCTGCCCTCGAATGGGACGGGCCGGCGGCGCTCGTACTCACGCGACAGAATGTACCGATCTTCGATCGAGAGACGCTTGCGAGCGCGGAAAAGGCGAAGCGTGGAGCGTACACCCTGCGCGAGGCAGGCGGGGGCGGGCCGGATGTGATTCTTGTCGCCACCGGCAGCGAAGTCACGATTGCGCTCGCCGCTGCGGATCGTCTCGAGCAAGAGGGCGCCGCCGTCCGGGTCGTCAGCATGCCGTGCTGGGAGCTCTTCGAAAAGCAAGACCCAGCATACCAGCAGGAAGTCATCCCACGCGGCGATGCCGTCAAGGTCGTCGTCGAGGCAGGGATCCGCCAGGGCTGGGATCGCTGGGTCGGCAACGACGCGGCGTTTGTCACCATGGATCGGTTCGGTGCCTCCGCGCCTTACGCGGTGCTCTACGAGAAGTTTGGCATCACCGCTGACCGCGTCGTCGCCGAAGCGCAGCAATTGCTGTCTTAGCTAGCGGCCGCGATCGCTGCGTCGTAGTTCGGTTCTTGGACGATGTCGGCAACCATCTCGGTGTGAACGACCTTGTCGTTTTCATCCACGACGACGATGGCGCGCGCGGCGAGTCCCTTCATCGCGCCGTCGATCATCTCCACTCCGTAGTCCTGAAGGAAGCTCCCTCGGAACGTCGAAAGCGGAACCACTCCTTCCAATCCCTCGGCGACACAGAACCGTTTCTGAGCGAACGGAAGGTCGGAGCTCACGACCAGCACGACCGCGTTGCCGAGACTTGCTGCGCGTTGATTGAATGTGCGTGCCGCGGTCTGGCAAACCGGTGTGTCGTAGCTCGGGTTGATCGTGAGGATTTTTTTCTTTCCTGCGAAGTCGGCGAGCGTTTTCTCACTGAGGTCGCTGGCGACGAGGAGGAAGTCGGGGGCGGCGCTGCCCTTGGCGGGCAGGTCGCGATTGGTGTGAACCGGGGTTCCTTTGAGCGCGGTGGTGGCCATGATTCTCCTTCTGGGGCACGAGTAGGCCGGTCTTA
>CAMYMX010000455.1 GCA_947259605.1 uncultured Polyangiaceae bacterium
CCTGCAGGTTCACCTCTTCGGTGCCCTGAGCCCCGAAGATCGTCATGAAGGGGTTGTTGGTGTCGGTGACATCGAGCTCGACCTCGGCGTCGTCCAACTGCCCGCTGCGAAGCTGCTGCCGGATGTCGTTGACTTCACTGTCCGAGTAGAAGGGCTGCGGCTGCGCCGCCTGGGGCGGCGAGATCTGGAAGCTCAGGGGCCCAAACTGGTGGGTTTGCGGAGCCGGCTCCGCCTGCTGTGTCTGAGTGGGCGGCCGTCGAACGGCGAGCACCATCTGAGCGAGCCGCTCTTCAGCCGCGTCCTGCGCGCGCGTCTGCACGGACTCGAGGGCTTCCTTCTCGCAGATCTGAATCGCGTTTTCGACGAGGTCGCGGATCATCGACTCGACGTCGCGCCCCACGTAACCCACTTCGGTGAACTTCGAGGCTTCGACCTTGACGAACGGCGCGCGCGCAAGCTTGGCAAGGCGGCGCGCGATTTCGGTCTTACCGACGCCGGTAGGCCCGATCATGATGATGTTGCGCGGTGCGATTTCATCGCGGAGCTCATCTGTCACCTGTTGGCGGCGCCAGCGGTTTCGGAGTGCGATGGCGACGGCTCGCTTGGCCTTGTGTTGCCCGATGATGTACCGGTCGAGCTCACCAACTGTCTCGCGCGGGGTAAAGTTCCCTAGCGTCATCCGCTCATCTCCTCGACGATGATTTCGTTGTTCGTGTAGACGCAAATCTCTGCTGCGATTTCGAGCGAACGGCGGGCGATTTCGACGGCGGGCAAATCGCTGTTGCGCATCAGCGCGCGGGCGGCGGCCAAAGCGTAGGACCCGCCCGAGCCAATGGCGATGACGCCCTCGTCCGGCTCGATGACGTCGCCCGTACCGCTGATCAACAGGGTCGATTCGGCGTTCATCACAACCAGCATCGCCTCCAGCCGGCGGAGATACCGATCGGTCCGCCAATCCTTCGCGAGCTCGACCGCTGCGCGCTGCAGGCTACCCCGATGCTCTTTGAGCTTCGCCTCGAACCGGTCGAGAAGTGTAAACGCATCGGCGGTCGCTCCAGCGAAGCCGGCCACCACCTTTCCTTCTGCGATGCGCCGCACCTTCCTGGCCTGGCCTTTCATGACCGTCTGGCCGAGCGACACCTGGCCATCGCCAGCCATGGCGGCTTGGCCGTTTCGGCGAACGGCAACGATGGTGGTGGAACGAAAAACGGGCGGGTCAGGCTGATGCATCTTGGTCGGAGCAACCTAAGTCGGCCTTCCGGGCTGTCAACCGTCGCTGGCTTTGTCCTTCGCGAGCGGGTGAGCGCGGTCGTAGACCTCCATCAGCCGATCGACGCTGACGTGCGTGTATCGTTGCGTCGTCGACAGGCTCGAGTGTCCGAGTAGCTCCTGAATCGAGCGAAGGTCAGCGCCGGCATCGAGCAGATGCGTGGCGCAAGTGTGCCGCATCGCATGGGGATGAAGGTCACCACGCCCTGCTCCGAGCGTCCCGTGGCGCCGAACGATGTTCTGCACCTGCCGCACGCTCAACCGTTTCCCGTTGCGCGAAAGCCAGAGCGCATCGGGATCGCCCTCCTTGGCCTTCACCAGCAGGCCGCGCCGCGCCGGCAAATAGACCTCGAGCGCTTCGACCGAAGATTTTCCGAGCGGAACGATGCGCTCCTTGCCGCCCTTACCCAGCACCCGAACCGACGATTCGCTGAAATCGCAATGGTCCACGTTCATCCCCGCAAGCTCGCCCACGCGCACCCCCGTGCCGTAAAGCGTCTCGAGCATGGCCTGGTCGCGCACCATGAGTGGCTTGGCGCGCTTCTCTTCTTTGGGAGGCGCATCCATCACGCGAAATGCTTGGTCGACCGTGAGAAATCGAGGCAGCGATTTCGCGATCTTCGGCGAACGCAACCCCGACGCCGGGTTCTGGTCGATGAGGTGGCGCTTGAGGAGAAACTTGAAGAAGGAACGAATCGCGCTCACCTTCTTCTTCATCGTGCTGGCCTGATTCGTGCGGAACAAGCTGCCCAAAAACCCCCTGAGCGCAACGATGTCGAGCTCGCGCGCATCGAGAGGCAGCCCCTGCTCGCGCAGGAAGTCACGAAAACTTCGCAGGTCGCGAATATAGGTTTCGACCGTGCGCGGCGAGCTTCTCCGCTCATCCGCCAGGTATTGAGCGAACGCGTCGATCTGCCGTTCGAGCTGGTCCGATGCGCTCATCGTTGGACTCTACCACGCCGCTCAGCCAGGCCTCGAGATCCTGCAAGGCGCGCGCCGACTGCGCGTCACGCCGAGCACGCTTGTTCAGCCGACGCCCTTCGACCGCTGGGACCATGCTGAACATTACGTTGGACGGTTGGAAGTCGTCGTTGGCCTCCCTCAGATGCCCAACCATGCCCCCGAGCATCGTCGTCGCCCGTGGAAAAGAAAATGCGAGCCCGCTGGCCTCGTGAGCCAGCTTCATTCCAAGAAGCATCCCGCAGGCCGCGCTCTCGACATAGCCCTCGACCCCGCTGATCTGCCCGGCGAGGTAGACACCCGGCCGCGACCGAAGCGCTAAGTCATCGTCGAGCACGGCAGGCGAGTTCACGAACGTGTTCCTGTGAATGCTGCCAAGCCTCTCGAACTCGGCGTTCTCCAAACCGGGGATCATCCGAAAGACGCGCTTTTGTTCGGGCCATGTCATCCGCGTCTGAAAGCCGACCATGTTGAACGCCGTGCCCGCCTCGTCTTCCTGGCGGAGCTGAACCACCGCCTTGGGCCAGCGACCGGTGCGCGGGTCGGTGAGACCTACCGGTTTCATGCAGCCAAAGGAAAGCGTTTTGTGACCCCTGGCGGCCATGACCTCGATGGGAAGGCAGCCTTCGAAGTATCGAACGTTCTCGAACTCGCGCGCCGTCACCTTCTCAGCCTCGAGGAGGGCTTGGACGAACGCGTCGTACTCCTCTTGGTTGAGCGGGCAGTTGACGTAGGCGTCGTCTCCACCCTTGTCGTAGCGCGATGCACGAAACGCACGGTCGAAGTTTATGGAATCCGCTGAGACGATTGGCGCGATGGCGTCGTAGTAGGCCAGGTGCTCGGCGCCCACCGCCGACGCGAGGTCGTCTGCGAGGCCCCCGGCAGTGAGCGGCCCCGTCGCGATGACTAAGGGACGCGCTTCGGGAATCCGATCGACGACTTCATGAACCACTTCAATAAGTGGGTGCGCTTCGATGCGGCGGGTGATTTCGGCGCTGAACTTCTCGCGGTCGACGGCGAAGGCCCCACCCGCGGGCACCTCGTGGAGCGCGCCCACCTCCATCACCAACGAACCTGCGCGGCGCATCTCTTCCTTGAGCAGACCAACCGCATTGTGCAAGGCCGCGCCCCGAAACGAGTTGGAACAAACCAGCTCTGCCATCTGATCGGAATGCTGGGCCGGCGTGCGCGACCCCGGCTTCTGTTCGACCAGGCGCACCGAGACGCCGCGTTTGGCCAGCTGCCAAGCACATTCGGTGCCGGCGAGGCCCGCACCAATGACGACGACATTTGCCACGGCCGAACCTCAGCCCGCGGCCGAACCTGCGGCAGGCGGGGCTTCCTCGGACTCGGCTTCGTCGAGCAGCTCGGATGGATCGTAGCTTCGCTCGAAGTCGCAGGTCTCGTTGACGCACTTGAGCTTGGGGTTCTTCTTGCCGCCCATGGCGACCAGGAAG
>CAMYMX010000456.1 GCA_947259605.1 uncultured Polyangiaceae bacterium
ATTTTCCGGTGCCCAACGGCCGCCTGAAAGTCCTCGGTTTGAATGGGCAGCGAATTCTTGCATCCGGGAAGGGGATGCTGGCGCCGATGACGATGGATGACGTGAAGGCGGACCTGGCAGAGCTGCAGAAACGCGGGCTGGGGATTGAAGGGGACATACGCAGACGGCACCAATCTCGTGCGGCGATGAAGCACTGAACCCATAAGAAAAGGGGCGACCCGGCACGGATATCGAGAGCCATTTTCGAGGTCCGCTAGTCCATCGACAAGAACAACAATCTACAAATGATCGCAGGAGCTTAGCCGCTTCGCCGTGTTCAGGGTTCGTCACCTCATGTCATCTGATTTCACATCGCCACGTCAACCTCAGGTCAACGAGCGCAGCGCCGCGTTACGCCTGCAACGTCGCTCAGCGGGCCGTGCCACCGCCGAATCGGACATCGAACGTAAGCAGAAATCGCGAATGGTTTCGTTTCGAGTCGCCGAGGACGATTTCATCCGACTCGATGCGCTCGCCCGCCAAACGAGTTGCTCGCGCGCTACATCCGCGGCCGGAGCACCGACCCTCGAGCAACCTGGTTCCTCGGCGCCAATCTCCCCGGTGTAAGCACCGCCAACGACGTCGAACTCGCCTGCCGGCTGGTCGAAGCCGTCCAAGCGCAGAACACCCGGACGGGCAAGGACCGAACGTATCACCTCGTCATCTCGCTTCACCCAGAGGACCGAAGCCTCGACAGGAAGGAGCTCCGGCACGTTGTGGAGAATCTTGTCGACGTCCTTGGGTTCTCCGAACACCAGTACATCGCGGCCCGCCACAACGACAAGGACCTCGAGCACGTGCACGTGGCCATCAACAAGATCCACCTAGAGACCTTTCGCATGCACTCACCAGCCTGGGATCACCAGAAGCTCTTCACCGCGGGCCGGGTCCTGGAGATGGAACTGGGGCTCACACCCCTTCGGACCGTAGCGAGGGAGCGGGAGAACCTGCCCGAAAGAGCAGCGGACTGCGAAGCGCGCCAGGGGATCGACAGTTTCGCACGCTGGGCCCGGAAGACGGTCGCCCCCGCTCTTCGAGCGATCGAGCTGCGAAGCTGGGACGACCTGCACAGCGTCGGCGGTCGCTACGGCGTGGTGGTTCGGCTGCATGGCAACGGGCTCGTCTTTGAGGACGCCGAGCAGGGCATTCGTGTGAAGGCGTCATGCGTAGGTCGCAACTTCAGCAAGCCGCGGCTGTGTAAGCAGCTCGGCGACTCCAGGAGAAGTATCGACACCAGCGGCGGCTTCTCGGCGCCCTACCCGTGTCGAACCGAGACCGAAAACGCCTTTCACAACAACTGGCACTCCGCCAAGCCATCGAATCCCGGAACCTCGGACGAAAGCTCGCAAGTCAACGGAAGGCGATTCAGAAGTCGCCGCACCCTGGCAGTTGGCGTCATTTCGTTGCCAGCAGCGCCGCCAACCGCGACGCCCGTGCGATTCGACTTCTGCAGCGACGAGATCAGCAGCGAGGTTCGCACGACCTTGAGAGAGGCTGATAGGAACTATGAACGGCCTTTCGGAGCTCTTGAGCGAGTCGACATGACAAGCTAGTACCGCGCAATTGGGCCCTCAACATGAGCCCGATGGGCTAAGCGAGCCACCCAGGTGCGCCCGCTCGAGCCTCTGGGCGACCTGGTGAAGGACTTCATCGCGCGAGGCGGCAACCTCTGGGACAAGGGTTGAATCTTTGCGATTCCCCCAGGTCATCGTCGAATCCATCGCCTACCTCATTGCCAATCCCGTCGAAGCAGTGGCGGCCCGCTACAAGGCGCCGGCGGCGTAGCGATTAGCAATGCCCTAGGGGGGTGTTGGGTTGGCGGTCTGCTCCATCGCCCACAGTGTCGCCGCACCCTCATACAACCTTCGCATGATCTGCGCTTCGGTTACACCCAGCCTTGCGCTTGGGGAGATGTCTACGCGGCCACCTGTGCCCGCTCCCGAGTGTTCACCGCCTGCGCCGCGGACGGCGAGGCCGAGGTCTTGTGCCGCTTTCTTCAGGCGTGTCAGGTCGGTGCCGTTTGAAGTAAGCCCTGGCAGTTTCATGTGTAGGCTGGCGCGCATGCCTGCGCCGAGGTTTGTCGGGCAAGAGGTTACGTTGCCATAGGTGGGGGATGTGGCGAACGGCGGCAGCAGATTGGTCAGCGTTTCGAGGCCCGAGCGCAGGCGCTCGAACAGGATGCTGAGATTGCCGCCGCGCTGCATGGCCATGATGCGCAGGTGATCTTCTTCTCCGACCCACACCAATAGATCCTCTTTGAGCGACACATACATGCCGCGGCCATGAGGCCAGTCACCGCTGATGCCTGCGGCGTTCAAGTATGGGTCGGCGCTCATGTCCTTGAACATCTGATGAGCTTCGACGCGACGCTCGTATTCGCCCGCGTCAATCTCATTGGGTGAGCCGGGGGTAATCGACAGGTATGTGCCACCGAATGCCGGGTCTTCGGCCAGCTTGGCGAAGGCTCGAGCCGCGACACGTTCAAAAGCTACACGCTGCTCTTTGCTCATCGCGCCCGGCAGGGGGAATGTTGCGACATTGCGCGCCACCCGGACCCGCATGGAGACATCCCTGAGTCGTTCGTCGATCGCTGCGAGATCACACCTTGTGCCTCCGGTATCCCAATCGTGCTGCTGGGAGATTGCAGTGCCGGCAGCAATGCCGTGGGAATCGCGGATCATCGGGTCGAGCATCGTTGCGAACTGATCATAGTCCCCCGGGTTCATGGCGTAGGCACCCATCTGGCTATCGGGATTCTCGACGCCGGAGGCAATGATCTCCGCCAAGCTCTGGCGTGCGTGCTCATCAAGAGAGAGGAAGTAGGCGGCATCAAAGTGCCTCGCCATCAGGTTCCCCGGGTTGGCCTCTTTGATGACCGCAATTTTCTCGATGAGCTGGTGGGTTGCCATAGTTCGCCTGGGCATGGGGAGAGGACGATACCGCGAGTGGGATAGGGGAACTACCCGCCCGCGCACCGTAGAGTTGAGCGGCGTAGCGTCCACCATAGCGATGGTGGCTTTTTGGTTGATCGCGTTTCATCGACGAAGAAGCTCCGACCGAGGTCGCTTCGTGACCGTGAGTCTCCACCCATGGACTCCAAGGTGTCGCAATGCCATCACTCAGTCATGAGCTCGAGTGACTGGCGACAGCAAGGAGACGTGCGCCGCGTGATCATCCATGACCACCTCGGGTTCGGGTTCTCGGACAAGCCGCGCGACTATTCGCGGCTCCGACCCAATCCAACTATGCTCGCTCACGCTATGCAACGGCAGCATGCATATCGAGCTGGCGAATCTGCGTGTCGTTTAGCAACCTCACCCCGCGTGAGGAAGGCTCGGCCCTCGTGTACGGGGCAGCCGGGATTGAATACTACCTGGGACGAGATGGCAGCAAGACGAACGTCATGTTTGTCATTCCCACCGAGTGAGCCGCTAGCCCAGGGGAAAGGAGCCGGGAGCATGGCCAAGAAACTGAGCGCGCCGATCATGAAGCTAGGGGACACTCTCCCCCTCCCCAACTACCTGAAACTACAGCCATTCTTCGGCAAAGATCGCAGTCGAGGTGAGAACGACGCCTTGCTTCAGAACAACCGATAGCTCGCATCGTTTCGGGCAACGTCGGTTGGATCTTCGCGAAGCTC
>CAMYMX010000457.1 GCA_947259605.1 uncultured Polyangiaceae bacterium
TGGCGAAGACGCCGAGCGACAAAAGCATGTCGCCGGCCGCGTCGCCGGTGCGGACGGTGCAGCCGCCGCAGCCGTAGGTGCTGAGTGTCCCCGTTCCGGCATCGGGTTCTGTCCCTCCATCGGGCACACCCGCATCTGGCACGCCCGCGTCGGGTTCTGGTTCGACCGAAATCTCGGTTTCGATGGCGATCGCGAATCGACCATTGGCTCCGGCCTCTTCGCTCACTTCGTTCCAAACGCTGAAGACGGTTTTTCCGTCCGGCGTGGGTCGCAGCTGCGACTCCATCTCATCGAGCTCGTTGAAGTTGGGTGCCTTTGCCCCGGCTAGCATTTGGTACGGTTCGTACGTCGCGCCCTTGTCGGTGGTGCGGGTGACGAAGATGTCAACGTCCACCGCGCCACCCAGGTGCTCATAGACATTGGTCTCCGTACCCCAGGCGACTACGAATGTCTTGGGATCCCGGCAATCACTAGGTCGCGTGGTCGTGTCGTCTCCGGGGTCGCCGCTCGGGCAGCCCGGACCCTGGCCAGGCGTCTTGACGATGCGAGGCTCTTTGACGTTGATGCCGGCCTCGGGAAGGCCTAGCCGCGCAGCGACTGCTGAGGTGCTCTCGGAGGTCAGGTCGACGGGTGCGCTCCAGGTCGTGCCACCATCGGTCGTGCGACGGATCCAGAACTCGTAGTTCTCTGTGTCGGTGTAGCGGGCGACGGCCCAGTCTGGCGTGTAGCTGTAGCCCAGGGCGATGAAGTCACCCGAAATTAGACCGCGGTGCGCGCGCGCGTCTTCGACGATGTTGTCTCCCGTGCTTGCTTCGAGGTCACCGCCGGTTTCGGTTTCTGCGCTCAGGTTGATGGCTGGGCTGTTGCCGAATGCACCGGATGCGATCGGCCCCTGCACGCCCCGGATGAAGCAACCGTCAAGCTCGTCCCCAGGACTGCTTGCGGTCGGCACGTTCACCGCCTGTACGAAATCGGCAGGAGTGAAGCCCGTGGCTGCGCGGCCAACGATGTCGGAGGGACCGCCTTGATCGAACTTGCCCTGCTTCCAAAAAACGAAGAGCTTCACGCCGGAGCTCGGTCCGGGCTTACCCTGCCCGAAGAAACGCGCGCGGCGTGCGTTCTCGTCCGGCGAGGAAAGAATGCAACCGACGCGCGCCGGGTCGAACGGATCGGGATACGGATCTCCATTGGGGCTCATCCGGCACGGATCGATGCCGATCTCTCCGCTCTGCGCGGTTGGGACTGCGCCACCACCGACTCCGCCAATCCCGCCGCTGCCTCCGGCCCCCGCATCGCCGCCCACGCCCCCGGCGCCTGCCTCGCCGCCACCACCGTTACCGCCGCCCATGCCGCCGGTGCCACCTTGGCCGCCGGCGCCGCCAGTGCCGGCATCGAGCAGGCAGCTCGTCGGAGGTTGATTAAAGGGGAACGAGCTGAAGCGAACGTACTTGCCCTCGTCGAGCCCCTCGAGGCTCTTGGTCTCCTCGTAGACGATGAGCGCCGTGTTACCGATGAGAGCCAAGTTGGACCGCGAAGCGCCCTCGGTTCCGCTTTCTGCGTTGGGGTCCGGGTCATCGCCCGTCGCCATTTTGGTGAAGTTGTTCGTCAGCCGAATTGGATCGGGGAACGCGGTGCCGAGGTCGAAATCCGTCCGAGCCAGATAGCTGTACCAGATATCCGTGCCCTTCGAGACTTTGGCACCGGAGGCCCCATCGCCCGGGCCTTCCGCCTGGCCGAGCTGGAGGCCCGCCGGGTCTTCTTGCCAAGTGATGACCCAGGCCTTTTCGCCGCCGCGGTTCACATCTTGCTTCGCATCGCGCAGGCCGCTCGACAGTCGCCGCGCGCTCGACCAGGTCGCCCCGCTATCGAGAGACCGACTGACGTAGAGACAGCTATAGGGAATCTCGCGCTCCTCGCGCTCGACGTAAGTGACCGAGCCCTGCACGTCGGAATCGCAAAGCTTGTCGGCCCAGGTGACCACTACGGCTTTGCCGTTGCTGAAGACATTGGGTTTGTCGGAGTCTCCATAGAATGGAAGGCGGCCTTCCGAAGGACCCTTCCAAGCAGTCGTCGCTGAAGTTCGGCTTGCGGTCCCTGCGATATTGAGTGGTGCGCTCCAGCTCGCCGGATCGCTGCAGTCGCTCGAGTTGCTATTGCAACGCCTCACAAAGATGTCCCGAGCCGGTCGTTCTGTGTTCGCTTTCACGTCGTAAACGTGCTCTTCAGTTCCCGCGTCGCCATACGCGACCACCAGAGTCCCGTTCCCGAGGCGAACGATCTTGATCTTGGCGGACAAGTCACCGTCGGGCATCTGATCGCTCAACACGATAGACGGACCGACATTGAGTTCGGTCTCTCCACTAACTCCGTTAGCAAAAGAGAAACTCAAAACGCTTACACTAACAATGGTCAGCAGCTTCGTCATTGGGTGCCACCTCAGTGTCCGTAAGTCACTGCAATTTGCGCACCATTGCGTAGGGTTTGCGCCCGGTCAGGCGAACTGCCCGATTCCACTGGCGAATACTGTCAAGGAACCAAGACGATTCGATTTGCAACGTTTGCAGAGCGCGACGAATCTGCGATAGCGTTGATTTCGGCGCATGCGTTGCGTGGTTGGCGATTCGACTCGCGTCGGCGAAACGCGTTTTTTCGTACGTCGACTAAAGAATTACGTATGGACAACGCGTACTCGCGTGTCACTCATCGTGTCCGAGAATCGGCGCAAGCGATCGGCGCGAGGGGCCTAGCAAAAGCAAACGCCCTGTCCGCTCGACGCTCCACGCGACATCGAGGATCCGACCGAGGTTGACCAGAAAGTCGGATTGTCACGCAACCGAGTCGCCCGTTCGACCGATAAGGGCCGCTCGTCCGTCCCCATCCTCGTTAGCTAGTCGGGGCGACTGGATTCGAACCAGCGACCTCATGCTCCCAAAGCAAGGCAGCGTGCTGCACGCAACGAACGAGAAACCAATAGAAACTCAAACATGACCGGGGCTTACCGGCGTCGTCGTGTCCGCTGTTCGTCACTTCATATCACTTGATTTCACATAGCCACGTCAACGTCAGGTCAACGAGCCACGGTCCTCACCGATGCTAGCTCGGGCTCCTCACTTCCAGACTCCCAATGCGGCCGAGCTTCGACGCGTCATCGCACATCTCGTTCGCTCTCGATGATCATCACGC
This sequence comes from uncultured Polyangiaceae bacterium, assembly GCA_947259605.1. Classification (GTDB taxonomy): domain Bacteria; phylum Myxococcota_A; class Polyangia; order Polyangiales; family Houyiibacteriaceae; genus SG8-38. The sequence goes on from CAMYMX010000457.1 coordinate 3,184, forward strand.
CCAAAGAGCCAAGGGACAAGAACGCAGTATCGAGCCTATCGAAGCTTGTCCCTTACATGCTGCGGGGAAAGGGCGAGGAGCGATGCACCTGGTACCTGGCCGGGAACCTCGCGGGCCTTCATCGACGCGAGGATGCCGAGCTGGCGGTGGAGGTCATGGAGTTGCTCCAAGAGGGCAATGTGAGAGCCAAGGGAGATCGGACCTACCATCTCGTCATCTCGTTCCATCCAGAGGACCGGCGCCTGACACCCGCCGAGCTGGAGGACGTCGTGCGCCGCGCGGTAGGGGCGGCGGGGCTCGAGGAACACCAATTCATCGCGGTGAGACACAGTGAACAGGAGCACGAGCACATCCATGTTGCGGTGAACAAGATTCATCCGGAGACACTGAAGATCCATCACCTGTGCCTCCTCAAAACCTCGTCGACGGCATAATCGTTGACGTTTCGGCCCTTCGGAGTAAGCGCGCCCACGCCGATGATTGACTTGCTGTATG
>CAMYMX010000458.1 GCA_947259605.1 uncultured Polyangiaceae bacterium
GACGGCCGACGGAGCTCTTTTGCGCGTGACCCAGGAGAGCGACCCTGAGCTCTTTCATGCGCTCCCGTGGTCACACGGCACGCTCGGTTTCTTGGTGACGCTCGAGCTCGAAATCGAGCCTGCCAAGCCGTACATACGGATGAAGTACATCCCCTGCCACAGCATGGATGAGCTTTGCGACAAGACCTATGCGCTCTCGGTGGCCGACGATGCACCGGAGTTCTTGGAAGCGACGATCTATTCGAAAGACAGCGGCGTCATTCAATGTGCCTGGTACGACGACGCGCCTTCGGATCGCTCGAAGATCAACCCCATCAATCGCTGGTACAAGCAGTTCTTTTTTCATCACGTGGCCACGGCGCTCGAGCGTGGCGAGTTCGAAGACTGGATCCCGCTCAGGGACTACTACCACCGCCACACGCGCTCGATCTTCTGGGAGTTGGAAGAGCTCATGCCGTTTTCGAGCAAGCCTTGGTGGCGCTGGGGCTTCGGCTGGCTTGGCGCGCCCAAGATCTCGCTGCTGAAAGGCACCATGACCGAAGGGGTGCGTTGGAAGCTCGTTCACAAGCACGTGGTGCAGGATGTGATTGTTCCAATGCGCGAGCTGAAGCGCGCCGTTGAAGAGTTCGACAAGCGCTTCGAGGTGTACCCGTTGCTCGTGTACCCGATTCGGATTTACAACCACGGCGAGTACCAGGGTCTGCAGCCCAAGCCGCGTCAACGACAAGCCGGCGAACGCTGGGATATGTTCGTCGACCTCGGCGCCTACGGGATTCCTCCCGCCGTCAAGCGAGGCGAGGACTGGGACGCCGAAGAGCACGTCGCCGCCACGGAGCAGTTCACCCACGAAGTCGGTGGCTTCGTCCCGCTTTATCAGGATGTCTGGATGAATCGCAGCCAATTCGAGGAGATGTTCGACCACCGGCTTTACCGGCGAATGCGGGAAAAGCTCGGCGCTGTCGGTGCATTCCCGGAGGTCTGGGATAAGGTCCGGCTGCAGCCGGAGCTTAGGACGGCGCCGTCCCCAATTGCCGAAGGGGAGGCGGTACCCGACCCGACAAGCCACCAAGCCATGTCGCCCGACGCCTGAGTTCCGGGGGCCGCTGCATCTTGGGTCCCATTCATGCTAAGTCGCGACACGATGGTTGAGGAATCCAATCGCGCTTCGCTCGCAGTGACCGCGCTCCTGCTCGGCGTCGGCCTCATCGGCGCGCAAATCGCACGCGCGCAGGCCCCAGCACCTGAATCCGAAGCGCCTGCCCCCGAAGCGCCCAAGGAGCTGACGGGCGCGGACTTCGCGATCGAAGCCGGCGCCGTGGAAGAGCGACTCTCGCAAATCGGGACGCAGATGTCGCTGATCGACGTGCTCCCAGACGTCACCAAAGCGCTCGACGAGGTGGACGCACAGAGTGCGGAGCTAGCCGCGAGCTTTGATGCGATCGAGACACGACGAATGATGAGCTCCGAGCTCAACAACTTGAGCGTTCAGCTAGAGTATCTCGACGCGCGGACCGACAGGCAGATCGCGAAGCTAAGCAGCTATGGAGCCGAGCTCGAAGCGCTGTCGACTCAGAACGATGAAGACATCGAGCTCTGGACCGTGGCGCTGAAACAAGCGCGACGACGCTCCGTCCCCAAGGAAGTCCTCGATCGCACCGCGTCGATCCTGCAAGGGCTTCGAGAAGGCGGGAAGATGCTTCAGGCCAAGTCCGGCGAAGTGCTTGCCGTGCAGTCGCGGGCCCTGGACGTTCGCGACAGGGTTCGCGTAGCGGAGCAGAAGGTTGATGTCGCTCAGAGCGCCGAGGCCGACAGCGTCTTCGAGCAGCAGGAACCGCCTATCTGGAAGGCTGGCGAACGCCTGGACGAACAGGCCGTGCGCGAAGGCTACGACGTGAACTTCTCGTGGCCGGCGGTCAAGGATTACCTGCTTCGGAAACGTACGCTGTTGATCTTTCAGATTCTCATGGTGCTCCTGCTCGGGTTTCTCTTCACCAGAGCTCGCGCGTCGGTGACCAGCAAAATCGAAAAGCGTCAGCAGGGCGCAGGCATCGCCTGGGAAGACCAGGCGAGCCAGGCGCTGCGTCACCCCTGGCCAGCGGCCCTTCTCGTGAGCCTCGCGATGGCGCGCTTCTTCCATTCGGACCGCACGGTGGAAATGATTCTGCTCACTTGGATCGTCGCGGTCCCGCTCTGGTTGGTGGTCTACAAAGAGATGGTACCCGCGAGCTTCCGCGGTGCACTGATCGGGCTCGGTGTCCTCGGAACGTTCCATTTCGTCGTCGCCTTGTCCTCGGGACATCCCGAAATCGAGCGGGCCTTGTTGCTCGTGGAGCTACTCCTGGCGGGCGCGGGCGCGGCGTGGCTCGTACGCTTTCTACGACGCGCCGATGTGTCGAAGCAGGTCCGAGAAGGTCTGTGGTTCTCGGTGACGAACGTTTGGGCCTGGTTGGCACTGCTCACCACCGTGATTGGCGCAGCCGCAGCCCTGCTCGGGTACATCTTTTTCGCAACGGAAGCGGCGGTCTTCGTCGTCCTCGGAACGATCGGGGCGACGGCCTACATGGCCCTGGAACGGATCGTCGAGGCCCTCGTCTTGACCGGCGTGTACACCGGCCGCTTCGACGCCTTTCGAATGATCCGCGCAAATCGGGACATCACCGCGAAGACCTTGAGCCGCGCCATACGTCTTTTCACCGCTGCAGTGTTCACCTGGCTGCTTGCGGACATGACATCGGCCTGGCGACCGCTGGGGCGCGTCCTTGAGCGCTGGCTTTCGTCGGATCTGGGGATGGGCTTCGCCGAAACGGGCGTGACCTTTGGAGACTTCTTCGCCTTCTTCATCGTCTTGTGGGTGAGCTGGGTCATCGCGAGATTGGTGAGCTTCGTTCTGAAGGAAGAAGTCCTGCCGCGCCTTCACATGCAGCAGGGGGTCCCGTTCGCGCTGACGACGTTCACGCGCTACGCGATCATCGCCATCGGCTTCGTCGCCGCCATTTCCGTGCTCGGCGTCCCGCTCGACAGAGTGACCATCGTCCTGAGCGCACTTGGCGTCGGCATCGGCTTCGGACTTCAGAACCTCGTCAACAATTTCGTGTCGGGCTTCGTCCTGTTGACGGAGCGGCCGATTCGCTTGCGGGACAAAGTCGAAGTCGACAACATCCTCGGAAACGTGAGCAGCATCGGAATTCGAGCAAGCACGATTCGCACCTTCGATGGCGCCGAGGTGATCGTCCCGAATGGCGACCTGATTTCCGGCCGCGTCATCAACTGGACGCTGGCTGCGCGTCAACAGCGGGTGACCATCCCCCTCGGCGTAGCGTACGGCACCGACCCCAATCAGGTGCTCGGCATCCTGAGGAAGGTCGCAGACGCCAACGAGAAAGTCTTCAAGAGCCCCGCGCCGCTTGCGCTGTTTCGGGGGTTTGGTGAGAGCTCCCTCGATTTCGAGCTGCGGATCTTCATGGACCCGTCGGACGTCTTGGACGTGCCGAGCGCAGTGCATGTGGCGATCAACGAGGCGTTGAAGGAGGCGGGCATCGAGATTCCGTTCCCGCAGCGAGACTTGCACGTACGGGGGCTGCCGGAGAGGATCTCCGGCACTGACACTGGCGCTGACACTGACACTGGCACGTAGCGTCAGGCGGCCGCTTGGCCGTAGCTCGCCTG
>CAMYMX010000459.1 GCA_947259605.1 uncultured Polyangiaceae bacterium
AACTCGCGCCAATCGGGGGTGGTTGCTGTCTTGCCGATTGTCACTCGTTACGTCGACTCCACCCCATGACGGGTTTTTTCCGCGCCCCTCCCTACGGAGACAGGAACAAGAAAACGTTCCCAAATGGCAGGCGGCAGCGCGAGCCCGCAGGGCGAAGCCCGGCGCGAAGCGCCGGCAAGGCAAAGCGAAGCGAATGCCGCGCCAGGGAGGACTACGGGTGGGGGTGGGCGGGTGGTGTAACTAAACCTGACCAGGCCCCACGCCCGTCAACCACCGCCCCCACCACATCCACGCCAGTGCCAACGCCAGTGCCCGTGAACGTGCTCCGACCTTCCTGAAAGACAACTCCTTTCAATTTGGCGTCGCCTTCCCCCCCGCCTAATCTTCGCTCCAGTGTCGGCTGCAGCAAAGGGTGGGGAGACGCGGCGGCTTGGTCTGATCCAAGCGACCGGCGTAGGCGTTGGGGCCATCGTCGGGGGCGGCATCCTCGTCCTCGCTGGCGCCGCATTCCAGGCCACCGGGCCGAGCGCGATTCTGGCGTTCGCGCTCAACGGCGTGGTCGCCGTCATCACGGCGCTGAGCTTCGCCGAGATGTCGTCGATGTTCCCCGAGTCGGGCGGCGCCTACACGTTTGCAAAGAAGGTGCTCACGGTGCGCGCTGCGTTCGTCGTGGGCTGGGTGCTCTGGTTTGCGTACATCGTCGCGGGCGTCTTGTACGCCCTGGGCTTTGCGGAGTACGCCTTGCTCGCACTGCGCGAAATCTGGAACGCCTTCGGAGCCGAGCAACCCCTCTGGTTGAGCAGCCGTTCGACGGTGCTCGGCCTCGCGATGCTGGCAACCGCGGCGTACAGCCTAATGCTGGTTCGCAAGAGCGAAGGCGGCGGCCAGTGGGAGACAATCGGCAAGCTTGTGGTGTTCGCCGTGCTGATCCTCTTGGCGGTCTGGGCGCTCGTCCGTGCTCCGTCGGGTACAGTCGAAAGCGGACTCACGCCCTTCTTCGAGCAGGGGACAGGCGGGCTCTTCACCGCCATGGGCTTCACCTTCATTGCCCTTCAGGGCTTCGACCTGATCGCCACCGTCGGCGGCGAGGTCAAACAGCCCGAACGAAACATCCCGCGCGCAATGCTGACGTCCTTGGGAATCGCCTTGGTGGTCTACATTCCGCTGCTCTTTCTCATCTCGACGGTGGGCGTTTCACCGGGCGACAGCATCGGCCAAATGAGCGCCGATCGTCCTGCCACCGTCATGGCCGACGCTGCGTTCAACTTCGCCGGCCCGGTCGGGTACTGGCTGGTGGTCGTCGCTGCCCTGCTCTCCACCCTCTCGGCACTTTCGGCCAACGTGCTCGCTGCGAGCCGCATTTCTCTGCAAATGGCGACCGACCGCACCCTTCCTCGGGTTCTTCAAGAACGCAGCCAAACGCGAGGCACGCCCGTGATGGCGATCTACGCCACCGCGCTGGCGATGGCTTTCATCCTCTTGATGGTGCCGTCGGTGTCCTCCGCAGGCGCAGCCGCAAGCCTCATCTTTTTGATTTCGTTTGCGCTCGTCCACTGGACGAACCTGCTGGCGCGGCAGCGGTCTCGGGTGAGGGCACCATTCCGAACCCCTTGGTTTCCCGCAATTCCGTTGCTTGGAGGTCTCGCCTGTTCGCTGCTCGCCTTGTACCAAGCGTTCGCCGTCCCCGCTGCCGGCGCCATCGCGCTCGTCTGGCTCGGCCTCGGCGTGATTCTCTACTTCGGTTTGTTCAAAGGTCGCGCCCAGGCCGTCGATGCCTTTGCCGAAGCGCGGGACCCCCATCTCGGTGCGCTCCGAGGGCGAAGCCCACTCGTCTTGGTGCCGGTTGCCAATCCCTCGAGCGCCGTTGGCATGGTCACGCTCGCCAACGCCCTCGCCATTCCCGTCGTCGGCCGCGTGCTTCTTCTCACCGTCGTTCGCCGCCCCACAGACTTCGCGGCGGCCGAGGTAGAGACGACCAAGGCCCTCGGCGATGCACAGCATGTCGTCGAACAAGCCATGGCGGCCTCTCTCACGGCGGGGCACGCGCCCGAGGCGCTCATGACGATCGCGGCCGACCCCTGGAAAGAGATCGCGCGAATCGCGCAGACCCGAGACTGCGAAAGCCTGCTCATCGGGTTCTCTTCGCTCGAGGAGCACAGCAACGTGGCCCACATCGAGCACCTGCTCAACGACGTGGACTGCGATGTGGTCGTCCTGCGCGCTCCCAAAGACTGGTCGCTGAGCGCCGACACGAGAATCATCGTCCCCGTGGGCGGCCGCGGCGGTCACGACGCGCTTAGAGCTCGGCTCCTCGGGAGCCTGGGCCGCGCCGGGTTGAAGAACGTGCGCTTCGTCCAGGCAACGAAGCAGAGTTTACCCATCGCCACCAAGCTCCAGCGCGAACGGGAGCTCCGCGTATTCGCCAAAGAAGAATCCTACGGCGCCCCCGACGCCAAGCTCCTCGAATCGAACGACATCGTCGAAGCGCTCGCGCAAGAGGCAGGTCCCAACGACCTCATCATCCTCGGGCTACGGCACAAGCGCGGCAAGCGGCTCTTCAGTGAGCTGGCGCTGCGCGTCGCGAGAAAGACCCCCGCGGCAACGCTCATGATCAGCCGCCGCTCCTGATTCGAAGTGGCCTATCGGCGCGCCCGGAGGGACTCGAACCCCCGACCATCGGCTTAGAAGGCCACTGCTCTATCCAGCTGAGCTACGGGCGCGTTTTGCCGCTGTCTAGCACGATAAGCGCGAAGCGTGCAGAACCTGCGGCATACGTAATTCTTTGTCCTGGCTTGCGCGGCGACGGTTGACGTCACCGGGGCTGATTAGGTAGTAGTCGAGCTCGCAAAGGGGGCGAGGATGTCATCGGGCTTCCGGATTCGAGAGGACAAGCGCGGCGGATGGAATGTCATCGTCAACACCGTGGCAATGAACGGCGCCGAACCCTGCCAGAGCGTCGACGAGCTCGACGAGATGATTCGCGAGCTGCACCTCGACGGGCTGCTCGAGGTTGCCGACGTGGCCTCGCTTCGACAGCAGCTCGTGGACCTCGAGGCTGCGCTACGCATCTCGAGGGCGCGCCAAGCCCTTTTTCATCCTGGCCGGCAAAAGCACGCCGGCGCTGGACAGTGAGCACGCGGATGGCGTCATGAGGCTGCCCGTAGAGGCGCGCTAATGAGTGCTACATCTGAAGCGTGACGCATCACAGAGCCAAGGGCCGATTCGAAGACCGGAAGCGGCGCTATCTCGAAGAGCTGCTCGCCTGCCGTGGCGTCGAAGAAGACCTCGCGCTGCGCTCCCGGTTCGGCTTCATGGCGTTTCACGGGGGAAGCCTCGAAACGCAGACTGATGCGATTGCCGCGGCAGCTGCACAGAAGTCCGAGGCGTCGTTCTACGCGATACGGCAGCCTTCGAACCTCCGCTGGCACATCCCGTCGTCGCTTTTTCGCGCGGATGAGTCCGCCAAGCTCCAAGCGTTTTTCGAAGGGGTCGACATCGTGGTGACGGTGCACGGCTTTCGACGAAAAGCGTTTCCCCGACACGTAATGCTCGGCGGACGCAACCGCGCGCTCGCAGCCCACCTCGCCGAAACGCTGCGCCCCAGGCTCCCCGGCGCGGTCGTGGTCGCTGACCTTGCAGAGATTCCGGAGTCGATTCGAGGCGT
>CAMYMX010000460.1 GCA_947259605.1 uncultured Polyangiaceae bacterium
AGGCCCGGTCTGCGGTGAGCTCGACCGTCGGGCGGCCTGGCCGCATCTGAAGGTAGCCCTTGTCGTAGTACCAGGCCTGGACACGCGTCAGGTCTTCATCGAAGGCGGAGCGGCTGAACTTGTTGCGGTCACTCAAGAACGAGAACATGCCGGTCTCGTTGGTTTGCATGATCTTCAGCAACTCGGCGGCGGGAAGCTGCTCGTTCCCGACGAAGCTAATACGCCGAACCTCGACCTCCGCGCCCTCGTCGATCTTGAAGACGATGTCGACCTGGTTGGTGTCCCCAGCAATCCGCTTGAGCTCATAGTCGATGTCGGCAAGGAAGAAGCCCTCCTCGGAGTAGAGCTGGCGCATTGCGTCGGCCTGCGACTCGACGTCGGGCACCGATAGAATCGTTCCTGGCTCGAGGGTGATAGTCTCGTCGATGTCTTCTTTGTCGAGCTCGTCGTTGCCTTTGTAGATGACTTTGCGAATCGCGGGGCGCTCGACGAGACGGATGGTGAGCTTGATGCCCGCGCCGAGTGGGTCGGACTCGATCTGCAGGTCGTCGAAGTACGCCATGTTCCAGAGTGCCCTGGCGTCTCGAGTGACGGCCGGGTCGGTGCAGATCGACCCTCTTCGGAGCTTCATCGTGACTCGAACGTCATCGGGGTCGACGCGACGCGCGCCGATGACGACGATGCGTCGGATCTCTTTGCCGTGACAGCTCGTTCGCGGAACCCGAATCGCGGCGTCGGGGTCCTCGACCGGTACGTAGTCCTCGCCTTCGGCATCCGCGTCAGGCTCCGCCGGGACTGGCTCTGGTGGCTGTTGAGGACGCGGGGAGCTCCGCACGGGCCGTGTGGCCGGTGCCGACGGCGCCGGCATGTTCTCCTCACTCTGAGCGCCCGCGACGGAAGCGAGCCCTGCGAGCATCAGGGCTATGGCAGAGGCGGAAGGGCGCATTGTAAGGTGGAGCGATCCGGGCCGGCTATAGCCGTGCCCTACGAGGGGGTCAAGCGGGTTTGCCTTGGTTTTCAAGGGGTTGAGTGCGGCGTTCATCCGAATCGATACGCCCGTCTTTCATCGAGACCCGCCTCGGCATCATGTCGGCGAAGTCGCGGCTGTGGGTCACGATGAGGAACGTAATCCCGTGGCGACGATTCAAATCAAAGAAGAGCGACTGCACCGAAGCGCTGGTCTGGCTGTCGAGGTTGCCGGTTGGTTCATCGGCGAGCACCAGCTTGGGCTCCATGAGCAGCGCTCTGGCAAGCGCCACACGCTGCTGCTCTCCGCCCGAGAGCTCGCCCGGCCGATGGGTGAGCCGGTCAGAGAGCCCAACCTCGTCGAGCAGCTCCTTGGCGCGCGTTTCGAACCGCCGCCGCCCTTGTATCAATCCTGGCATCATCACGTTTTCCAGGGCCGTGAACTCGGGCAACAGATGATGGAATTGGAAAACAAAACCAATGCTTCGGTTTCTAAACTCGGCCAGATCCGAGCTTCCGAGACGGGTGACGTCTTGACCCGCGTAGAGAATCCGGCCCTCGGTGGGGAGATCGAGCGTGCCGATCAAATGCAGCAGGGTGCTCTTGCCGGCGCCCGAGGGGCCGACGATCGTGACCATCTCACCGCTGCCGATGTCGAGGTCGATCCCCTTGAGAACCACGAGCGACCGGCCTTCGTGCTGGAAGGTTTTGGTCACGTTTTGTACGGAGACGAGTGGATCGGACATCGTACGCGCGCGGTTTCAGTCGTAACGGAGCGCGTCGACAGGCCGCACCCGACTCGCTTGATACGCGGGAAAGAGCGTTGCCGCCAGGCATACGAGCACGGTGGCGGCACCGACCACCGCAAACTCGGCCGGATCGAGGTGCACCGGTAGCTTATCGATGTAGTAGACCTCCGGATTCATACGGATTCCGAAGTGTTCCGCCGCGAATGTGAGCACGAAGCCAAGCCCGAGCCCCATGAGGCCGCCAGCGGCTCCGATCAGCAGACCCTCGATCACGAAGATCCGGATCACGCTGCGCGCCGAGGTGCCCATGGCCTTGAGGATCCCCACCTCCCGGCGTTTCTCCTGCACGAGGAGGGTGAGCGTGCCGAAGACCGAAAAGCCCGCGATGAGGACCGCGATCCCGAGGGTAATGAACATCGCGAGCTTCTCCAGGGCCAATGCGCCGAAGAGCTGCTGGTTCATCATTTTCCAATCCCGCACGCGGAGGCCGCTGAGACCGATCGTCGAGGCGAGCTGGGCGGCAAGTGCCGGTGCATCCTCTACCTCTTTGACCTTGACCTCCACGCCGCTGATCCGGCCCTCGGAGCGGAGGAAGCGCTGGGCCACGCTCAAGTCGATGTAGGCATGCTTCATGTCGTACTCGTACATGCCGCTGTAGAAGATCCCGGCGATGCGGAAGGGGCGAGTCCTGGGAATCAGGCCGGTGGGGCCGAGGTCACCACGCGGGGAGACGACCGTGACCCGATCGCCGACGACGAGCCGGAGCGCCCGGGCGAGCTCTTGTCCGACGATGAGGCCCGGCATGCTGTCTTCCTTCGTCTCGCTCGGCAGGCCTTTGGCGGCCGCGTGCTCGGCGTCCTGGATCATCGCATCGAGCGCGCCGGTCCTGGTCGTGTCGATCGAAGAGTCGAGAATACGTTCGGGGTGCTGCAGGTACTCCAGCTTACCGTGGGTGAGGTTCTGGGCGAGGTCGGTGACCTCCGAAACCGTCTCCGGATCGATGCCACGAAGGATCGCTCCTGCGCGATTCGAAAGGCTCGAGACCATGACTTCGACCTGAAGAAACGGCGTGGCGCCGACGACGCCTTCGGTTTGGCGAGTTTGGGTCAGCAGCGGTTCCCAATCGTCGAGCTCTTCGTAGGCCTTGTCGATCACGATGTGCGCGTGGTTGCCGAGGATCTTCTTTTTGAGGTCCGCACGAAAACCGCCCATCACGCTGAGCACGGAGATCAGCATGCAGGAGGAGACGGCGACCGCGAGGATGGATAGCGTGCTGCTCGCCGCCAGGAAGCCTGTCTTCTTGGCGCGAAGATGGCGCGCCGCGACCATGGAACGGAAGCCGATTCGCTCAAACAGGGAGAGAAGGGGACCGACCAGACGCAGGGTGAGCCGCACGCCGAAGATCGTGGTGACGCTCACGCGAACGACCGCGCGCAGCAGGCTGGTTTCGTCGCCTTCGGACGGCGAGATGGGAAACAGGATCGTGACGAGAACGAAAGCGACGGCAAGCGTGACGTCGAGTCCCCACCAGAATCGCTCGCGGCGCGCTGCCGGCACGAGGAACCAACAGGACATGCTCAGGACGACAATCAGCGCCGAGCTCATCCCCTGGAGCGTGGTCGCCGTCTCGTAGAGGGTCGGCAGCCAGGAGAGGTCGAGGTCGGCGTAGGCGAGGTGGGTCAGGCCGAAGAGCAGGCTGGCCACCGTGCCCCCGAGGACGTGGCCCACCGAAACGCGTGCTGCCCAGAGGAGAATGCCGACCGAAGCGCTGGTGATGAGGGTATGGAGCCCCGCCGTGAGTGCCAGCGCGACGGTACGAGCGCGCCCCGGCGTGCCGCGGGGGAGACGGGCCGCGCGCTGAAGGACAGCCACGCTGAGCAAGGCAAGGCTCAGCTGCCCGGTCGCCCAGCCGATCGCCAGCCGCACCCAGAGAAGATCGTTCCCG
>CAMYMX010000461.1 GCA_947259605.1 uncultured Polyangiaceae bacterium
CGACGGGAAGCTCGACGAGGTGTGCGCCATCACTTGGTGTTTGGGCCGCCGGCTCTAACGGCCCGAGCGCTTCCAAGACATCGCGCAGACCCAGGCGCTCGGGCGGGGTTCACCGAAAGGGCGCCGGCACACCCGCGGCAGCGCGAGCCCAAAGGGCGAAGCCCGGCGCAACGCGCCGCCAAGGCGAAGCGCAGCGACCGCCGCGGCAGGGAGGACTACGGGTGGGGGTGGGCGGGCGGTGTAACCAAACCCCGGAGCAGCTACGGCTCGACCGGGAACGCCCCGTTCCCCCACTCGTTCCACGAACCGTCGTATAACCTCGCGTCGTCGAAGCCGAGGGCGGTCAAGGTCAGCCAGGCGAACGAGCCGCGCAATCCTGTCACGCAGTAGCTCGCCGTCGTCTTGGTCCGATCCAATTCCTCGTAGAGCGCAGCGAGCTCGGCCTCAGACCTGAAGAACCCGCTCTCGAGGTTCCTCGTCCAATTCACGCTGCGGGCCGTTGGAATGTGGCCGCCGTCGTATTCGCCTTCCGAACGCGCATCGACGAGCTGGATCGCGGACATGTCGTATGGCTCGTCGCCCAGCTGTGAGAGCACCCAGTCCCCGGTCACCCGAAGGTCTTCGTTGATGCCGACGATCGTGTACTCCGTCGACTCGGTGATCGGCGGATCGGTGTCGAGCGCCCCTTGCGCCGCAACCCAGGCGGCGAAGCCACCGTCGAGATAGCGAACATCGTCGTGGCCGTAGTAACGGAGGGCCCAGACGATACGGGCCGGGTCGTACTCGGGAGCCTCGCCGTACACCACGGCGGTCGCTTCGTTCCGTAGCCCGGCCGCGCGCAGCACCGGCTGCCCTTGCACTGGCGGCATCAACTGCGCCGGTATGCCGTCGATGAGCGTCGCCAACTCACCGGGCCGCAAGTGAATCGCACCAGGAATCCGCGAATCGTCGTAACCCGACTGGCGCGTGTCGATCAACTGAACGTCGGGATCGCCGAGCCGCGCTTCGAGCCAGTCGGTGTCGACCACCAGCTCGGATTCCAGAGGCGAGCCACCATCCGGAACCCCAGCATCTGGCTGGTCGCACTGCTCGGCAGGCAGGCCTTCACAGGCGCTCGACGTCGGGCTGCTCCCGCACCCCAGAAGCGTCATCAGAAGCGCCGTCGCTAAAACTACACCAAGTCTTCTCACAAGCATTGCGCAACTCTACCCGAAAGACTGGAAATGCGGTACGAGGCTTCCTGCGATGTTCGACCCCAGCAAGACCCTCGTCATTGCCAACCCGATGGCTCGGCACGGCTTCGTCGGGGACAACTGGCCGACGCTGAGCGCTCGAATCGTCGAGGTCCTCGGCCCGGTGAACCTCCAGCTCACGAAGTCGCGAGGCGATGGCCTGCGAATTGGAAAGCAGGCAATCGCCGACGGCGCACGCACGATCATCTCGTTTGGCGGGGACGGCACGCACAGCGAGGTGGTCGACGGCATCATGCAATCCGGGCTCAATCACGACGTCACGCTCGGTATTCTTCACGCGGGCACGGGCGGCGACTTCCGGCGCATGATCCCGGGCGCCGAGGAGCTCGAAACCGGCTGCGCAATCATTCGCGATTCGCCCGCAGTCCCGATCGACATCGGTTGGGTTCAGTACCAGCACGACGAAGGGCACCGCGAGGGGCGATTCTTTTTGAACATCACGTCGATGGGCATGGGAGGCCTGGTCGATCGGTTCGTTGGCGCCTCGAAATCGAAGAGCAGCGGCAAGGCCAAATATTTCAAGGCCGTCCTGCGCGCGCAGATGAAATACAAGCCCGCGCGGATCGCGCTGCGTATCGACGGCAAAGACGAGGGCGAGCACGAGATCAGCAACGTCTGCGTCTGCAACGGCCGATGGGCCGGGGGCGGCATGATGTTTGCGCCGGAAGCCCGCGTTGCCGACGGCATGTTTGATGTAGTGTTGATTCGCGCGACCTCGACGCTCCGTGGGCTTCCCGTGATGGCAGGGCTCTACAAAGGAACCCACATTCGCTCGCCGATCGTGAGCACCTATCGCGGCAGGCACATCCAGGTCGAGATGCTCGCCAACACGGCCTGGATGGACATCGACGGAGAGGCGCCAGGCATCGGGCCCGCAGATTTCCGTATTCACGACCATGCCCTGCGCGTCATTGGGATTGGCCCCGAGTTCGTCTGACCTCAATCGTCTTCAGTGCGCTCGCGGCGAAACAAGCGCACGGCGATTCGGCCGACCCTCAGCGAAGTTCCCGGCGCGTAGCGATGGAGCCGCCAGAGCGCGTGAACGGCTGGGGTGAGCAGGATGTAGAACCGATTTTGATCGACGCCGCGTAGGATCTGGCGGGCTGCTTTTCGAGGCCGTAACGGCTTCCCGGGCGAGATCTTCCTCAGGGCGTCCGGATCGAGCTTGACGTACTTGGTCGAGTCGAGGATCGGCGTATCGACCAGACCCGGACAGGCCACGCTGACCTTCACGCCGAAGCTCGCGGCCTCGATGCGCAAGGTCGACGACAATCCAACCACGGCGTGCTTGGTCGCGCCGTAGGCGCCTTCCGCCGCAGCGGGAATCAGGCCGGCGGCGGAGGCCATATTGATGATGTGGCCGAAGCCCTGCTCGCGCATGATCGGATAGGCCGCATGCACGCCGTGCACCACGCCGCGGAGGTTCACGTCGATCAGCAGATTCCAGTCCTCGAGGGTCGTGTCGCGAAGCTCGGCGCAGACGTTCACGCCGGCGTTGTTGAAGAGGTAGTCGATGCGCCCGAGCTCCCGATGCGCGCCTTCGACGAGCGCTTGTACCTGAGACGCATCACGGACGTCGACCATCTTCGCGTCGAGCTCCGCCCCACCGGCGCGAAGCGCGGCCGCTGTCTTCTCGAGCAGCTCGGAGTTGATGTCGGCCAGCACCAGGTAGCCGCCACGCGCCGCGATTTCCTCGGCCAGCGCTTTACCGATGCCGCCCGCGCCGCCGGTGATGATCGCGACCTTCCCTGCCAAGTCATTCGCCATGCCTGGGTTCCCTTCGCGGCCGCACGATGGCCACAAAAGCGATTGCCGACAAGTGTTGCGCGCCCGTGGCAAAAAGAGCGCTATGCTGCTCTTTCGATGCCACGCCCATTTTTCGGCTCAACGACACCGATTCCATTTGCACATCGGGGAGGCGCCAAGCGCTGGCCCGAAAACACCGTGCTCGCGTTTCGAAACGCCGCCGAGCTCGGGTACCGGCACATCGAAACCGACATCCACGAAACCTCGGACGGCCGCTTTGTCTGCTTCCACGACCCGACGCTCGAACGAACGACCAACGGCAGCGGAAACCTTCGGGACCGCACGCTTGCCGAGCTTCAACGCCTCGATGCCGGGTATCACTTCATCGAAAGCGGAAGCTTCGCGTTCCGACATGCGGGCCTCCGCATTCCGACTCTCGAAGAGGCGCTCGAGGCTGATCCGACGCTCCGCTACAATCTGGAGATCAAGCCCAATGACCCGTCCTTGGCCGGGCGGCTCTGGGAGTTCATCCAGCACCACGGCATTCACGACCGGGTCCTCGTCGCGTCGGAGCACGACGAGGTGACCGCGGCATTTCGCAAGCATAGCCGTGGCCGAGTGGCCACTTCGGCTGGCCGCAAAGGAGCGCTTCACTTCTGG
>CAMYMX010000462.1 GCA_947259605.1 uncultured Polyangiaceae bacterium
TCTGGTTCACGCTGGACGACTTCGAGCCGCCTTACATGACCTACGGCGTCTGTGACCGCGACGGCAAGCTCGTGCACCAGGTCCCCATCGACCTGCCCGGCGTCCGCGCGTCGCACGACATCACCATCACGCAAAACTACTCCATTCTGCACGACTTCCCGTTCTTCCAAGATCCGAAGCTTCTGCAAGAACACGGCTTCCGCGTGGCGCGGTTTCACCGCGACATCCCCTCGCGCTTTGGCGTCATCCCGCGCCGCGGTGGCACCGACGAGGTGCGCTGGTTCGAGTTCGAGCCGGGCTATGTGCTTCACATGGTCAACGCCTGGGAAGAGGGCGACTGGATCGTCATGGACGGCTGCTTTCAGCCAGACCCATCGATTCGGCGAAACCCCGAAGAAGGGCCGCTCGCCTCGATGCTCGCGTACCTTCGAATCCAAACACACCTACGGCGCTGGCGCATGAACCTGGCGACGGGTGAGTGCAAAGAAGAGCAGCTCGACGACTTGAACACCGAGTTCTGCTTGCCCGACACGCTGCTGTACGGAGAGAAGACTCGATTTTCGTACCACCAGTACCTTCCGGCTGACATGCACACGGTCGAGTTCCGTGCGCTGGTGAAATATGACCACGAGGACGGGTCGTGCGTCCGCTACGACTACCCGGACGCCTGGTTCGCCAGCGAGTCTCCGTATGCCCGCCGCGTCGGCGCACAGAGCGAAGACGACGGCTACGTGGTGACCATCATGATGAACCGCGACGGCCGCTCCGAAGCCTGGGTCTTCGACGCCCGGCAAATCGAGCGCGGCTCCGTGGCGCGTGTGCGCTTGCCCTCGCGCGTGCCGACCGGGTTTCACGCGAAGTGGATCCCGGGCGAACGAATCTGGACCGAGGCCTGAGCCGGCCGAACTCTGATTTCAGGAGCATGAGCATGATGAACAAGCAGGTGCGGCTAGCATCCCGGCCCGAAGGCCTCCCCAACGACAGAAACTGGTCCTTCGGCGAAGGTCCGGTGCCCGAGCCGGGCGACGGTGAGGTGCTCGTGAAGATCAGCCACATTTCGCTCGACCCTGCGATGCGCGCCTGGATGAACGAAGGGGCGACCTACATCGACGATGTGAAGGTCGGTGACGTGATGCGGGCGAACACCGTCGGCGAGGTCATCGAGTCCAAGAGCGAGAAGCTCCACGTAGGCGACACGGTGCAAGGTGTGCTCGGTGTGCAGCAGTACGCATTGGCTAAGCCCAAGGAGCTCTTGAAAATCGACGCCAGCCTCGCGCCAATTCAGAGCTACCTGGGCGTCCTAGGCTGGCCGGGCATGACGGCGTACTTCGGCCTGCGCGACATCGGCAAAGCCAAAGAAGGCGAAACCGTTGTCATTTCGGGGGCGGCCGGAGCGGTGGGCAGCGTTGCCGGGCAAATCGCAAAGATCAAAGGCTGCCGCGTCATCGGCATCGCTGGCGGCCCGGACAAGTGCAGGTACTTGATCGACGAGCTCGGCTTCGACGGCGCCATCGACTACAAGAACGAAAACATCCGCAACCGCCTGAGCGAGCTCTGCCCGAAACGCGTCGATGTGTTTTTCGACAACGTCGGCGGCGAAATCCTCGACGCCGTGCTTAGCAAAATCGCCATGCGCGCCCGCATCGTCATCTCCGGCGCCATCAGCCAGTACAACAACCCCCGCTTCCGCGGCCCCAACAACTACATGGCGCTGCTCACGTACCGGGCACGCATGGAGGGCTTCGTCGTCTTCGACTACGTGAAGGAGTGCGGCGAGGCGGCCGCCGAAATCGCGCAGTGGATGGCCGAAGGCAAGCTCAAAGCCAAAGACCACATCATCGAAGGCATCGAAAACTTCCCATCGGCGTTTCTGCGTTTGTTTAGCGGGGAGAAGCTGGGGAAGCTGGTGCTCGAGGTCTGACCTGGCACTGACACTGGCGCTGACACTGGCGCTGACACTGGCGCTGCCGCCGGTGTGGCGGGGGTTGGTTGCTGGGCTTGGGGAGTGGTTGGGTTTGGTTACACCGCCCGCCCACCCCCACCCGTAATCCTCCCTGGCGCGGCATTCGCTTCGCTCTGCCTTGCCGGCGCTTTGCGCCGGGCTTCGCCGTTCCGGCTCGCGCTTCCGCCTGCTGTCTTATTGGGGGTGTTTCGGTTCTGCACTTCTACTCACTTGGAAATGAATGGAGGGGCGCAGGAAAAGGCGCGATGTGGGGCGGAGTCGACGCCGCGTGTGCCAATCCGCAAGACAGCGACCACCGCGGATTGGCGCATGCGACGAGGCTCGGCTTGCGTGGCCTCAGGCTTCAAGCCCCTCCGGCCACCTTTGCAAGCCGAGCCGTTCGGCGCAGCCCCATGTCGCGCCTTTTCCCGCGCCCCGGTGGTATTCTACGGACACCCGTCGACGCAAACCCGGAATTCGCTCTCGCACGCCGCTACGCAGGTCTTGCTCTTCAGCTCGCAGTGGCTGTTGCAGCTTGCCCAGCGGTCGTTGCAGAGCGGGTTGCAGCCGGAGAGCTGATATTCGCCGGGCGGCGGCCTTGGGTACTCGTGCTCGTAGGTGGGCAGGGGCTGCTGCGCGTCGGCCGGAAGTGGGCGGGTGGAGCCGTCGATCGCGAGCTGATTCAGGCGCATTTCGGCGTAGCGGACGCGCTCGGGGGGCTCTGCGCGGGAATGCGCTTGCAGCCAGTTGGTCCAGCAGTCACGGCGCTGAGCGGGCGTTACGGCAGGGTCGTAGTCGCCGCCGTAGCACTGCTCGTACGCCTCCTCGCTTCTTTGCGCTTGTTTAAGACTGTGTCCGCATGCAATTGAAAGCAACAAAGCAGATGCAAGGACCGAGCGAACCATGAGCGCGGAAGGTACCACCGCCAACCAACCCCACCAAGCTCCCGTCAGGGGTTGGGGCACCTTTGAAGCCCGTGGGCTCGGCACGCTCTGGCTCGCCTGGACGGACGTGGGCCTGCTCGAGCTTTCGTTCGAGCGCCTCAACGGCGAGCTCGCCGACCCGCATCCGGTTCCCGCCGTCTACGCAGAGCCGCTCGCGCGCTACTTCGACGGCGAGCCGGAAGACTTCGCCGACGTTCCGCTCGACCTTCGGGGCACGGATTTTCAACTTCGCGTCTGGAACGCGCTTCGAACGATACCCTGGGGCCAGGTGCGCACCTATGGCGGAATCGCGCAGGAGATCCAGTCGCCGCGTGCCATGCGCGCGGTGGGTCAGGCCAACCACGTCAATCCGATCCCGGTCATCGTGCCTTGTCATCGGGTCGTCGAAGCCGGGCACCACCTCGGGGGCTACGGCGGCGGGCTCGAACGCAAGCAGCTCTTGCTAGAGCTCGAAGGCGTGTGCTTTCACGAGGGCGTGGTGCAGCCCGGCCAGATGGAGCTGTTTTGAGCTAGCCGTAGCGCGCGGCGACCAGGCAAACGATGACGAGCGCACCTGCGAGGAGGCTGATTTTGTCCTTCACCGCAAACAGCACAGGGTCGTCGTGCATTTGGTCACGCGCGGCGAGGAACCAAATGCGGATGATCCAGTACAACAGGATCAAGCAGATGCCCCATAGCGCCTCGGGCACCGAGTAGTACCGCATCATGGCGGGGCTGTTGATGTAGAGCGCAAAGACGAGCACCGCGAGCAAACCTGCCGCCGGCCCT
>CAMYMX010000463.1 GCA_947259605.1 uncultured Polyangiaceae bacterium
AGCCCATGCCGTCGTTCCATCCGAACCGATCCTACTGACATTGACCCGTGGGATGCGAGCTTTCCGTCACCGCCGCAAGAATGCGGCACGATCTGAAAAGCGCCCGACGCCCCCGTCAGCGCGCCAAAACGACTTGGGCGAGACCGTCGAGGCGTCCCAGGAGGAAGCGCTCCGATGGGCTGTACTCGCCTCGTTCACGCTTCTGGATGACTTGTAGATAGGCGCGCAGGTACTTCCCGCTATGGTATTCGTTGCGACGCACCGCCTCGTGGAGCGCTTCGATCGTTTCTGCGGTCATCACGCGCGCGGTCGCGGCGTGCATGCGGAACACCCAGTCGATCCACCTCTTATCCTTGAGCCCCTGCGCGAGCTGCAGCGCGTAGCTGGTCGCCGTGGCGAACATGGCCTCAGGGTCGTCCTTGGTGGAATCGCTCAGAGGCCGGTGTCGTAGAGCTCGCTCCAGGAGCGTGTCCAGGTGCGGGATCAGAATCCGTTCGGCCTCGTCGAATCGGCCCATCGTGATCGCTTTGGACGCAATGGTTCCAAGCACGTCGAGCGCCCGAGCCGTATGGGTGCTCTCCGAGTTCCCCCATTCACGCTGTGAATCCTCGACCCGCAGGCTTGGCATCGCTGCTCGGTCCTGCTCTCTCCAAGTCGCGCTCGACTCGGATTCCAGGCGCCCACCGCAGTCGCCGCAGTACCGCTTCGCGCTGCCGTTGATCGCGCCGCAGACGTCGCACGCGACGTGCCGATCGGTCGTCACTCGGTCGTTCATCTTGTCGGCGTCGATGAGCACGAGCTCCTGGGAGCCGATGTAGACGCGGTCCATGTGCTGCAACGGGCATTCACCCTCGATTCGAACGCCGTTCACGGCGACTCCGTTTCGGCTACCCAGGTCTTGCAGCACGACGGCCTCGGGTGCGACCCGAAGCAGTGCATGCTTCCGCGAGACCAGCCCGTCCGCCACCGCCAGGTTGCAGGCCGAGCTACGACCAATGGCAAACTCCCCGAGCCGCAGCTCGAGGTTGGTCGACTGATATCGCAATCTGAAGCGTGCCACCCCAGATACAAACTAGCAGTCCGGGAGTCGGATTGACCAACGAGATGCGCTACGGAACACCGGAACAGTGTGATGGGCCTGCCGCCTATCCCGTTGCGGCGCGGGTGAACGGCGCGCGGCCCTCTGGAACCGATCTCTAGTTCACCCGCAGGAACAGAAACCGGCCGCCGTTGGAGAGGGCGCCACCAAAGCCGCCGAGCACTGCCGGCGTGGCCGAAAAGCCCGCCCCGCCTTCGGCACGCGCAATTTCACGTCCGTCGGCGAGTGAGAGCGCCAGCAGTGAGCCCCGAGTCTCCCCGTAGATCACCGTGCCGGTCTCGGTGACGATGGGCGCCGTCGGTGCGCCTCGCTCCGGGGCCTTCTCCCACTGCACCTCGCGCGTCCGAAGATCCATCAGCGAGAGTCCTCGCCGGGCCGACGAAATGACCAGCATGCGCCCGGCCATCGCGAGCCCCGTGACGCCCGTAAAGGCCGCATCCCGCCATTGCACCGTGCCGCTGATGGCGTCCAAAGCATAGAGGCCGGCGGTGAACGAGGCGACGTAGAGCGTCCCTTGGCGCAACACGGGCGTCGTGTCGACGTCCAGGAATTGCGGGACGTTCCCGGGCCGAAGCTCGACATCGAGGGAGGTTTCAATCTCCCAAAACAGTCGCCCATCGGCCGGGTTGATCGCCGCGACCGCGCCGTCGGTAAAGGCCGCGAAGAGCCGCCCGTCTTCGAGCAGCATGCCGGCGTGCCCGGCGATCGTGATCTCCTCGACCGGTTCTTTGGCGTAGGTCCAGAGGATTCGACCGTCGTCCCGCGCCAGCGCCGTGATCGTGTCGTTTTCGGCTACGACGTAAAGCGCATCGGCCGTGATCACGGGCTGGGTCCGAACCGCACCGATGAGCTTGGTGCGCCACTTGCGCTCGCCGCTCACGGTGAGCGCGTGGACGTTTCCGTCGACACTTGGGAAGTAAACTTCACCCGTGGCTGGATCGACCGCCGGCTTCGCCTCGATCTGTGCGCCTGCATCGTAGAAGAACAGCCGGCGGCCGCTCAACTCGAACGCGAACATGTTCCCTTCGCTGGTCCCGATGAAGACGCGCTTTCTTTCCACATCGAACTCGGCCGAGCTCAGCTCGACGGGCAGGTAGCGAGCTTCCCAGCGGTCGGTCAGTTGTTTCGACCAGCGGACGTTGAAGCCGCCCTCGCCGGGACGCGCGTACGAGTCGCCCTGCTGAACCCAACCGAAGTTGTCGGCATTAGACGCCGGCGCGCCAGCGGCGCCACAGCCAGGAACCGCGGGCAGTGACGCGGCGACGGCAAGGGCGATGGCGAAGCGTATGCGCATCGATTGCGGCGCTATTCTTGCGGCGGCTGTCGCTGGAGCATCTGGTTCATTTGACGGATGATCTCTTCTGCCTGGCGGGGGTCACTGGCGGCGGCGGGCGCGAGGCTCGGGTCGATCAACGCCAATCGCGCCTCGGCCTGCTCCTGCGTGTACGGCAGAGCCGGAGCGTCGGACTCCTTGAGCTGGTTCAAGACCCAGTCGAATTTGGTCTTGGCTTCATCGAGCTTGCCCTGCTCCGCAAGAATCCTCCCCTGATGGTATCCGGCGATCGGCGCGACGCTGCGGTTCACGGCCCGCAGCGCCTCGAGCTGCTCGAGCGCATCCTCAAAGGAGCTCTCCGCTTCGAGCGCGTAGCTGAGGCCTTCGAGCGCGGCCCAGCGAATGGTCTCGTCGTCGCTGGCCGCGAGTGCCGCCTGGTAGGCCGCCCGGGCCTCCTCAAACTGGCCCTGCGCGTAGAGCGCCTTGCCCTGCCCGATGCGTGCCCACGCCGCCGCAGGGGTCTTCGCATGCGAGTCTGCGACGTTTGCGTAGGCCGCCGCGAGGGCCGCGGGATCGTCGGCGTCGCCCTCGAGCACCGCCGCGAGCTCCCCACCCGCCGCGGCGTTCTGCCTGTGCGTGAAGGTGGCCCAGACGATCCCCGCAGCGGCCACCAGGAGCACACCGCCCGCCATCAGCCCAAGCGGCTTCAAGTTGTCCGTCATCCAGTCCTTGGCGACCACGGCCTGCGCGATCGCCTTCTCTTCGACGAGCTCGGCGTCCCGCCCACGCTGGGCGGCTTTTCGGGCCGCCTTTGCAGCCTGCTGCGCAGCGAGTCGCTGGCCCGCGGTAAGCGGCGCTTGATTTTCGTTCTCGGCGGGGTCTTGGGCCAAGGCATCCTCCAAAAGACCGGGAAAACCCGGCAAATCGCGTCGGCACTATACACGCGGCCCTTCCCCAGTCAACGCAGCCTCGCGCCGGGCGCAACCGCCGTGCTAGAGCGCTCGCTGTGCATCGCCTGCTGTGGATCGTTGGAAGCCTTGCCGCGCTGCTCGCTGTGCTTCCTTCGACCGCCCAGGCCTACGAGGACCAAGCCACGCTCGGCCTCGCGGTCGGCTACGCGGGGATTCCCGGGAGCGACACGGTTCCGCGGAACGGCGTCGACGTCGCCCTGAGCGCAGGCGGAGGCTTTGGCGACGCCTGGAGCATCCAAGGGCTTCTCAGCTATGGCGTCTTCCCGAACGCTCGCGCGCTGCACCTCGGCACCGTCGGCCTCGAGAC
>CAMYMX010000464.1 GCA_947259605.1 uncultured Polyangiaceae bacterium
CCCGGCGCGAAGCGCCGGCAAGGCAGAGCGAAGCGAATGCCGCGGCAGGGAGGATTACGGGTGGGGGTGGGCGGGTGGTGTAATTAAACCAAACCACGCAACCAATCCAAAACCCCGCCCCCCCAACACCAGCGCCCGTGCCAGTGATCAGCCGGCCGCGGAATTATCGGTTGCGCGCGCTGCTTCCCGTATCCTCCGCCCAATGCCCCGCTCGATCCCTCTGCGTCTTCTCTCGGACCGCGATCACTACGAGCAGGTCATGCAGGCCGTGTTGGGGGCCGAGCAGAGTGTCTGGGTTGCGACCGCCAATCTCAAGGACGTCATGGTCGAGGATCCTCGGGTCGTTCCGGGCCGGCGTCGAGGGCGGCGTGGCAACTATCGATCGGTTCTCGAGGTGTTCGCCGAACTTGCGCGACGTGGGGTCGAGCTACGAATCCTCCACGCGTCCGTCCCCTCGCGGGCGTTTCGCCGAAGCTTCGATGCCCAGCCCGAGCTCGTCGCCGGCGGTATCGAAATGCGGGTCTGTCCGCGAGTCCACCTCAAGACGGTCGTGGTCGATGCCCGGCTGGTCTACCTGGGAAGCGCCAACTGGACCGGAGCGGGCCTCGGCGCCAAGGGCGACGGTCGCCGCAACTTCGAAATGGGCATCCTTACTTCCGATGAACGAACCATCGACGAAGTCCAAGAACGCTACGACCGCATCTGGCGTGGCGCCGAATGCGCAGACTGCCGCTTCCGCGAGGAATGCGAGATGCCTTTGGATCAGATTTCTCGGTAAGAGCCGGGGCGCGGCGGAACTTAGGTGCCTAGTCTTCGAACTGGCCGCGCTCTCTCAGCGCTGCCATGATGATCTCGACGGCCTTGTCGATTCTCATTTCATTGAGAGCGACGGTGATGTCCGGGTCTTCCGGCGCCTCGAACTGGGAGAAATCGGCGTCCGGCCGGCGCTCGCGGCAAAGGGCTTCATCGGTGTTGACATAGACTTGGATCACGCGATCTTCACCGATGCGCGCCTTGAGCTTGTCTCGGTCCGTACGCGTGGGGCTCGGGAACGCGCAGATGTTGATCAGCCCCGCGTCGGTAATCGCCTTCGCGGCGGAGATCATCGATCGAAGATCTTCGCCCACCGGATTGACCACGGTGGCCGTACGCCCATCATCGAACAGTCTTCGTTCCAGCGCGTACGCCAGGGTCCAGCGGCCCGACCCCGGTAGGCCCTGGAGCCAAACCGTCGCGCCCCGCTGGCCGAAGCGCTCCATGCGCTCGTTGTTGCTCACGAAGGTCTTGGGCTCCATCGCCGATTCGGCGTGCAGCTCCTTCATGACTTCGCCGATGTTCTGATCCGCGCCTTCGAGGGAGATCATGCCCGCAGCCACGGTATTGTTCGTCAGAGAATCGATGACGATGAAGGCGCCCGTTTCACGATTGCGCTGGTAATCGTCGACGTACAACGCGCGGTGGCAGCTCAGCCGAACTCGCGCGATGTCGTTCAGCGCGATGCCGTCGGTCTCCTTCTCTTCGAGGCTGTCCATGTCGATCTCGCAATAGATCTTGTCGATCTGCGCGCGGACCGTCTGTGTGGTGTGCTTGACCAGATATGCTTTTTCGGTGTCGAGCGGCTTTTCGTGCATCCATACGAGGTGCGCATCGAAGCGACGTGTGACGCGCGGCAGGTTGTCTGGCTTGACAATCATGTCGCCCCGACTGATGTCGATCTCGTCGTCGAGTCGAATCGTCACCGATTGGCCGGCGAATGCCTCGTCGAGCTCGCCGTCGTAGGTGTCGATGGCTTTGACTTTCGACGCCCTGCCCGAGGGAAGCGCCACGACGTCGTCGCCCTTGGCGATGACGCCCGCGGCGACCTCGGCAGCGAACCCCCGATAGTCGAGATCAGGCCGGATCACGTATTGCACCGGGTAGCGGAAATCGGTGAAATTCCGATCCTCGAAAACCGGAACCGTCTCGAGATAACCGAGGACGTTCGGTCCATCGTACCAAGGCGTGTTCTCGCTGTCGCTCACCACGTTGTCACCAACCAGCGCGCTCACAGGGAAGAACTGAATGTCTTTGAAGCGCAGCGTCTTGCCAAACTCCATGAAGTCGGCGCAGATCTCTTCGTAGACTTTCTGTGAATAGTCCTTGAGGTCCATCTTGTTGACGCAAACCGCGAGATGGGGAATGCCCAGTAGAGAGGCGATGTATGCATGACGGCGCGATTGCTGTAGGACGCCGTGTCGTGCGTCGATCAGAATCAAGGCCACGTCGGCCGTCGAAGCGCCGGTGACCATGTTGCGCGTGTACTGAATGTGCCCCGGCGTGTCTGCGATGATGAATTTTCGCTTGTCGGTCGCAAAGTAGCGGTACGCCACGTCGATGGTGATGCCTTGCTCGCGCTCAGCCTTGAGCCCATCGGTGAGTAGCGCGAGGTCCGGCTCATCGGTCTGTGATGCGGCGCGGACCGCGGCCATCTGGTCTTCGAACACCATGCCGGTGTCGTAGAGGATGCGTCCGATGAGCGTGGATTTGCCGTCGTCGACCGAGCCGACCGACACGAACCGGAGCAGCTCTTTCTTTCGGTACTTCGCGAGATATGCCTCGATATCCTCGCGAATCAGGTCTTTTTCGTCCGTCATGGCGTTCCCTACGAGCCCAGCGCCGGCCTAGAAGTAGCCCTCGCGCTTTTTGACCTCCATCGACCCCTCTTCGTCGAAGTCGATGAGACGCCCCTGCCTCTCCGAGAAGCGGTTGAGGAGCATTTCTTGGATGATTTTGGGCACCGTATCGGCCACCGATTCGACCGCGCCGCTGAGCGGATAGCAACCGAGCGTCCGAAAGCGCACCTTCTTCATCTGCGGCTCTTCGCCGTCTTCGAGCCGCATGCGATCGTCATCAACCAGGATCCACGTGCCGGAGCGTTCGACCACCGGCCGCTCCTTGGCGAAGTACAGCGGCACGACCGGGATGTCTTCGAGCCAGACGTAAAGCCAAACGTCGAGCTCCGTCCAATTGCTCAATGGGAACACGCGGACGTTCTCGCCCTTTTTGATTTTCGCGTTGAAGACATTCCAAAGCTCGGGGCGCTGGTTCTTCGGGTCCCACTGATGGTGACTATCGCGGAACGAAAAAATGCGTTCCTTCGCGCGGGACTTCTCCTCATCGCGTCGCGCGCCGCCAAATGCGCAGTCGAACTCGTACTTCGAGAGCGCTTGCTTCAAAGCGTCAGTCTTCATGACGTCGGTGTACTTCTTGCTGCCGAAGTCGAAGGGGTTCATTCCCATCGCGACGCCATCGGCATTGGTGTACTTGATCAGCTCGGCTTTGACGGTGGCCTCGATCTTGTCGCGGTACCGATACATGTCCTGAAACTTCCAGGTGGTATCGACGTGCAGCAGGGGAAAGGGAAGTGGCCCGGGGGCGAACGCCTTCTCGGCCAGCCGAAGCATGACCGAGGAGTCTTTCCCGACCGAATACATCATGACCGGATTGTCGAATTCAGCCGCCGCCTCGCGGATGATTTGAATGCTCTCCGCTTCGAGCTGGCGGAGTTGGCTTAGTTTGCGCGCGCTTGCTTGCACCGGCTTTTCCTAGGGCAGACGTCGATTGGACGCCAGTCTATACGCGAGATTTGCGCGAGTTCAATCC